>NZ_JAQGFU010000048.1:0-27034 GCF_030078455.1 Klebsiella sp. Ech2A
GACCCCATGCCGAACTCAGAAGTGAAACGCCGTAGCGCCGATGGTAGTGTGGGGTCTCCCCATGTGAGAGTAGGGAACTGCCAGGCATCAAATAAAACGAAAGGCTCAGTCGAAAGACTGGGCCTTTTGTTTTATCTGTTGTTTGTCGGTAAACGCTCTCCGGAGGAGGACAAATCCGCCGGGAACGAATTTGCACAGCACGCCGTGCTGCCCGGAGGGTGGCGGGCAGGAGGCCCGGCATACAACGGCCAGGCATCAAACAAACAAAGAAACCTCATGCGCAGGCATGGGGTTTTTTGTTGTCTGCGGTTCATGAAAAGCGGCCGGACGCCGCCCGGATCGGGCGCTGGACGATCTCATCCGCTGAGAGTTGCAACATAAAAGCCTACTGTCGCCGCCTCATCACCATATTTCACTCTATCCCCGCTCCTGCTTTATCGTTCATTCCGAATACCCGCATGACGAAAATAAATGTGAGCTGAATCACATATAAAAATATAACAATTATATAACATTTGTTTTACTAATTGATTTGTCTAAGTGACGTGGCACGCCCGACGAGACAGATTGCAGTCTTTGCTGGAGCAGAATGACAATGGTAGAAAGCAGTATTAACGAACGGGGATCGCTGAAACACGCTGATACCCGCCGTCGCATATGGGCGATTGTTGGCGCATCCTCGGGGAATTTGGTCGAATGGTTTGATTTTTATGTCTACTCATTCTGCTCTCTCTATTTTGCGCATATCTTCTTCCCCTCAGGAAACACCACCACCCAGCTACTACAAACCGCAGGCGTATTCGCCGCCGGCTTTCTGATGCGCCCCATCGGTGGATGGCTGTTTGGCCGTATTGCCGATCGCCGTGGCCGTAAAACCTCGATGCTCATCTCGGTGTGCATGATGTGCATGGGCTCGCTGGTTATTGCCTGCCTGCCGGGCTACGCGACGATCGGCACATGGGCCCCCGTACTCCTGCTGCTGGCCCGTCTTTTCCAGGGGATCTCAGTCGGCGGTGAATACGGAACCAGTGCAACCTACATGAGTGAGGTTGCCATTGAGGGGAAGAAAGGCTTCTACGCATCCTTCCAGTACGTAACGCTTATCGGTGGACAGCTGCTGGCGGTCCTGGTGGTGGTGGCGCTGCAGCAGGTTCTCAGCGATGAACAGCTGCACGCCTGGGGATGGCGCATTCCTTTTGCGCTAGGAGCCGTACTGGCTGTCGTGGCGCTATGGCTCCGACGTCAGCTGGATGAAACTTCGCAGCAGGAGACCCGGGCGCTGAAAGAAGCAGGATCCTTTAAAGGATTGTGGCGCAATCGCCGGGCATTCATGATGGTGCTGGGCTTTACCGCCGCCGGCTCGCTAAGCTTTTACACCTTTACGACCTACATGCAGAAATACCTGGTCAATACGGCAGGGATGAGCGCCAGTACGGCCAGCATGATTATGACCGCCGCCCTGTTTTTCTATATGCTGGCTCAGCCGCTATTTGGTGCGCTATCGGACAGGATTGGTCGGCGAACCTCAATGCTCTGTTTCGGCGTACTCGTGACCCTCTTTACGGTACCGATTCTGAGCGCATTGCAAAATGTCACTTCACCGTATGCCGCCTTCGCGCTGGTTATGTGCGCCTTACTGATCGTCAGTTTCTATACTTCGATCAGCGGTATTTTGAAGGCGGAGATGTTCCCGGCTCAGGTACGTGCACTGGGCGTGGGGTTATCCTACGCGGTCGCTAATGCGCTGTTCGGCGGCTCGGCTGAATATGTCGCATTGCTGCTAAAATCAGTCGGAGCAGAACACGCGTTTTACTGGTATGTCACCGTCATGGGAGCGTTAGCTTTCTTCGTCTCCCTGATGCTGCACCGTAAGGGCAAGGGATTACGCCTGTAGATATTACTGATGCGCCAGCTGCCACACCGCGTAACCGGTTGTGGCGCCGGCCACGTCCCAGGCAAAATCTTTCCAGCTCCAGCCGCTCCCCGCCGGGCGGCTATCCCACAGCTCCTTCGATGCACCCAGGCTTACCGAAAACATAAAGCCGATGGCGGCGCTGCGATCGCGGCTGTAACCCTGGTGCTGCGCGTATTCGTTACCCGCTGCGGAGAGCATGGCTGAGGCGAGAAAATGCTGGGCCTTATCCTGGCCACGCCATGAATCATTGGCCATATGGCTACAGCCGGTCAGCAGCAGAGGAGCGATGATGATGACTTTACGCATAACTATCCCATAAAAAAGCCCCGGCGAAGCGGGGCTGGAATTCAGAGAATACGGCTGATAAGCCGGTCGATACGGATGCGCCTCAGGCGGCGAATCAGCTTACGCACTTTTACCGGATACTCGGCGATGCTTTGCAGGTCGCGATAGTGCTTAACCACCGTCGTATGCTGGCGAATCAGATGCAGCTCTTTTTCACGCATCGCGCCAAGCTGGTGCTGCGGATCGTGGATAAGAATGGCGTTTTCCAGATCGAGGCGCCAGGCGCGCGGATTAAGATTATTGCCGGTCAGCAGCATCCATTCGTCATCAACCCACATGCCTTTCAGGTGATAGCTGTTATCGTCATCCTTCCACAAACGGACAATCAGCTGATCGGTGTTGACGTAGTACTGCAGCCGGCTGAGGAAGCGACGCAGGTTGATCTCATACAGATAGGGGAGCGCGCCGATAATCTTGAACGGCTGATCTTCAGGAATATAAAAGTCGTTCGCCGTCTTGTCGCCGACGATAATTTCTACCGTCTTCCCGCTGCGCAGCAGCTGGATGATGTTACGCACCAGCAGAGCCGGAAGGTTAAAGTACGGCGTACAGATAGTCAGCTTCCGTTCCGCACAGGGCATCAGATGGAAGATGGTTTTGTTCAGCAGGCTTGATTTACCGAGGCCGACCAGCGGCGTTACCGACAGACGATCGTTTTCCGCATCGCCGACATAATGATAGCCGCTATCCCGAAGTTCCTGGCGATACTGACGGATATCATTTTTAATTTCCGGGCTTTTTGGGCGATCGGGTCTGTCGAGGCGATTGACGCCGCGGCCTGCAACCAGATTATGCTCGACCCAGTCGAACATCACGTCGGCCATTTTGCCGTTGCGAATGCACTGATAGCGGTCATAGCGATACTTATCGTGCTGATGAAGATAAACATCGTTCAGGCTGGCGCCGCTGTAGAGCACGCAGTCATCAACGATGAAACCTTTAAAATGCAGGACGCCGAGGGCTTCGCGGGTATTCACCGGCACGCCGTAAACCGGGATATCAACGCCTGGATTTTCCTGCGCCATGCGGCAGTACCAGTCGGCGTTGGTGTTGGCTGCCGCAGCGCCAATGCGCCCGCGCTGGGCTCGGTGCCAGTCAACCAGGATACGAACATCTAATTCTGGACGCTGGCGTTTGGCGTCATAGAGAGCCTGCAGAATTCCTTTGCCGCCATCATCTTGCTCCAGATAGAGCGCAATAATGCAAATACGCTGGGTGGCGTGAGCTATCTTTGCCAGTAACGCTTGCCGAAAATCTGCGGGAGCGTAAAAGAACTCGATATCATCAACTGACTGAGAAAGCTTAGGGAGTTGGGCAAGGTGTTGTTGATGTTTATTGCGCTTAAATTTTGACAACATCACAGTGCGTTTCTTCTCTGTTTATTGAAGGGTCTTCTGTACCATGCAGACGACGTAAGCGGGCAATAATAACATTACTACCCGCTAAAGTGGTCAACAATTGCGGTCGTCAGTTTATGATTGTTGCGCTGGAAATTGCAGGGACAAGCTGACAATCCCGTCTTCCAGCTGAATATCCACCTTAAAGCCAAGCTTCCTGGCAAGAGCAATCATGCCCCTGTTATTGGGCATAGTGATCCCGTTTAACCGCTGCAGGCCGTGGCTTTGCGTATAGGTAATTAGCTTTTCCATCAGCCGGCGGCCTAAACCTAACCCCTTCAAATCAGAGCGGACCAGGACGGCGAATTCCGCATCAATGTTGTCGGGATCGGAAATCGCACGCGTAACGCCGAGGATCTCATCTCCCTCTGCGCTCGCGCGTACCGCAACAAAGGCCATTTCTCGATCGTAGTCGATCTGCGTCATATTGGCTAAATCATCGTGAGTAAATTCATTGATCTCGCTGAAGTAGCGGTAATAGAGATCTTCTTTGGTCACCTGAGCGATAAAGGCCAGCAGCTGCGGTTCATCTTCGGGCAAAATTGGGCGGAACAGGCAGCGTTCGCCATTTTTCAACACCACCCACTCCTCCTGCTGCTGGGGATAAGGGCGTATCGCCAGCCGGCTTTCGCTATCGCCGGTGAACGGGGCAAGGCCTAGCGTCACGTCGAGGGCGGTAAACTCGTTGCCGGACGCCAGCAGAGGGTGGATGTCCAGCCGCTGGATCTCCGGGCAGTCGACGATAAGGTTCGACACCTGAACCAGCAGCTGGCTTAAGCCGGAGATATCCAGCGGGCGCAGGGCGCTGCGGCCGCGGATCTTTTTGCTTTTGATCGCCTGGATCACCAGATAGCGGGCCAGGTTCATATTGAGCGGCGGCAGGGCGACGGCGGCCTGATCCTCCGCGCGCCATTCGACGCCGCCTTCACCCAGCATAATCAGCGGGCCGAAAACTGGATCCTGTTCAACGACCACCCGCAGCTCCTGCGCTCCGGCGCGATTTGCCATGCTCTGTACCAGCAGGCCATGAATACGCGCCTGCGGCCAGGTCATTTTGACCCGGTCAAAAATAGCATCCGCCGCCTGCTGTACTTCGGCGGCGGTACGCAGATAGAGCATTACGCCCTGAACTTCTGACTTGTGTGGGATATCCGGTGAGCGCAGCTTCAGCGCGACCGGGTAGCCAATTTGCTCGGCGATGTGCACCGCTTCGGCGCTGTCGGCGGCAATCCACGTCGGCAGGGTATGGATGCCATAGGCGCGCAGCACGGGGCTGACTTCGTGGGTATCTAAGGTACTTGCGCCTTCGATTATGGCCCGCTGCAGCAGCGTATGGGCTTCTGCAGTATTGGCCGTCACCGTATCCGAAAGCACCGGCGTTTCCCGCAGCTGCTTCTGGTTACGTCGGTACTCCACCATATGCATAAAGGCGGTGATGGTGCCTTCCGGCGTACGGTAGGTTGGCAGACCCGCATCGCTGAACAGGCGTCGGGCTTCCTGAGACGAATATTCGCCGCACCAGTTCGTCAGCACCGTAACGTACTTGCCGCGCGGATGGTTTTTTAAGGCGTCAATCAGCGCCAGCGCGCTTTCGGTTCCCGGCGCGGCCGCGCTAGGAGAGTGAATGACCAGCAGGGCGTCATAATCCTGGCTATCCAGCAGCACGTTGAGCGCCTTGAGATAGTGCTCGCTGCTGGCATCGTCGCGCAGATCCAGCGGGTTAGCGATATCGATACTTCCCGGCAGCGCCTGACGCAGCCTGTCGCCGGTCTCATCGCTTAGCGACGCGAGCTTGCCGTTGCGCAGCCAAAGTTCGTCCAGCGCCAGCGCCGCAGGGGCCGCGCCGTTGCTGACTATCATTAATTTCTCGCCCCGCAGCGGGCGCATATGGCTCAGCGTCTCGACGGCGGAGAAGAGCTCATGGGTATCCTGCACCCGCAGCAGGCCCGCGCGCTGAATCGCGGCGTCCCAGGCCGGGTCCATACCCGAGTTGACGTGCAGCAGCTTTTGCGCCGCCGGGCTACGTCCGCTTTTAATCACCAGAATCGGCTTATTGCGCGATGCGCTCCGGGCTGCGGAAACAAAGCGGCGGGCGTCGCTGAGGTGTTCTAGGTAGAGCAGAATGGCGCTGGTTTTGCTATCGCGGGCGAGGAAATCGAGCAGATCGTCAACGTCGATATCCAGGCTGTCGCCCAGCGCAATAAAGTATGAGAAGCCCATCTCGCGCTGCTGCGCCCAGTCAAGAATGGTATTCGACACCGCGGCGGACTGGGAGATAAACGCCAGCTTGCCCCGGCGAATCGGCACCGGCGAAAAGCTGGCATTCAGCCCCTGCCAGGGCGCCAGCAGCCCGAGACTGTTTGGGCCCAGCAGCCGCATCTGATAGCGGGCGGCACGTTCGAGCAGCGCCGGATACTGCTCCGGCGGGGAGGAGAGGATAATGCAGGTTTTGCAGCCCTTTTGCCCCAGCGCCTCAAGCAGCTCAAGGTTTCGCCGGGCGTTGGTGCAGAGTACGGCAAGATCGGGAGTAAACGGCAGGCTGTCGATAGTCGGCCATGCCAGCACGCCCTGAACGGCTTTCCACGCCGGAGTGACCGGCAGGACCGGGCCGTTAAAGCCGCCGGCCAGCAGGTTGCGCATCATCAGATAACCGGCACGCTGTGGTTTCATTGACGCGCCAATGACGGCGATCGATTTTGGCCGCAATAGTGCTTCCAGGCCTCGTTGGCTCATACCGGTCTCCTTTGATCCCCAGTGACCGGATGATTTTAAACGCTTTCCGCCTCTTGTGCTGTGATACTGCCCTTATGCTGCGTCTTTCCTGCCAGGTAGCGGCTTCTGAACAGGCTAAAGTGATCGCCGAGCGCGCCCGCGGCGTTTGTGTCTCCGGCGAGATCCAGCAGGGCAATGGCCACTTCCGCCGTACAGTATTGGCCCTCAGCATGGGCCTCTCTCAGGCGATAGGTCGAAACCCGCGAAAGATCGACGGAAATGACCGGCAGCGCGTCGAGCCAGGGGCTTTTACGGAACATTTTTCGCGCTTCGGTCCAGGTGCCGTCGAGCATGATAAATAGCGGTGGTTTACCCGCAGGCGGCGAGTTCAGCACCTCGCGCTCCGTTCCGGCATACGACGCCGGGAAAACGACCATTGGCTGGTAGTCAGGATCGGCGACCAGGTCGAGCAGCGCCTGCGGCGGCTCGGTTCGTGACCACTGAAACGCCTCGGTGTCCGGCAGGATATCGGCGATAAGGCGCCCGGTGTTGCTTGGCTTCATCGGCTCAGTATCGAACATCACCAGGCAAAAGCGGCTGCTGGCCGCCGCGGGGGCGAGGGTTGCGCACAGGCACTGCTTCAACGGCAGCAAACAGCGCTGGCAGCGGTGGACTCGATTGCCGCGAGCAAGAAAAGGTCGGGTCGCGCGTGCAAGGCGTTCGGCACGCAGGCGAAGAACGGCGTTATCAATCATGGGGGGTCGCTAAAAGAAAACGCTATTGTCGCAGAGGAGAAAACGGGGCACAAGCGCGCCCCGTCAGGTTTACTGCTGGTTGGCCTCGTTAAGCCAGCTGTCGAACGGCGCCTTAGGTACCGCCCCGTTCAGCATGTCGATGACTTCGCCGTTTTTAAACATCATAATGGTCGGAATGCTGCGAATGCGAAAACGCGCGCTCAGCTCACGTTCAGCTTCGGTATTGACCTTCACGAAGCGCATTTGGCCGCTGCGCTCTTCCGCAACGTCTTCGAAGATCGGGGCGAAATTACGGCAGGGTCCGCACCACGGGGCCCAGAAATCGACAACAACCGGCAGATCGTCCTTCAGCAGTTTATCCAGCATTGCCCCGGTCGCGTTGATGACGTCGCCGTCAAAAAGATCGTGGCCGCAGCGCCCGCACTTAGCGCCATCGGCGCTACGATCGTCGGGGATGCGGTTCAGAGCCTGACAACTGGCACAAACGGTATTCATAACTAACCTCTGGTTATGGGTTGCAGCGCGGCACGTGGCCGATTTGTATCTGTAATGTTACATATTATCGATTAGGTACCGTTAAACAACAATGCGTTTTGTTCGATGAATACGATAGACCCTATCTTTTAAACGAAATAATGGCGAAGCGGTGATACATCGGGTAATCTGCGCGCTTCGCGCAGCGCAGGTGGAGAAAATTGATGAGCGACGAACTGAAAAATAAAAGCGGCAAGGTCAAAGTGATGTATGTCCGCAGTGATGATGATTCTGACAGACGCACCCATAACCCGCGTACCGGGAAAGGGGGAGGGCGCCCAGGAAAATCTCGTGTTGACGGCCGTAGCCGCCCTGCCCGCGATGAAAGAAACAGCCGCGGCGACGACCGCAAACGTGACGATCGTAAACGCGATGATTTCGATCGCGACGGGGGCTCCCCGTGGCGTACCGTTTCACGTGCACCGAATGATGACGCCGTAGCCAGGCCGGATCACGGCGGGATCAGCGGTAAAAGCTTTATCGATCCGGAAGTGCTGCGCCGTCAGCGTGCGGAAGAGACCCGCGTATATGGCGAAAATGCCTGCCAGGCGCTTTTCCAGAGCCGTCCGGACGCTATCGTTCGCGCCTGGTTCGTGCAGAGCGTCACCCCGCGCTTCAAAGAAGCCCTGCGCTGGATGGCGGCCAACCGTAAAGCCTATCACGTGGTTGACGAAGCCGAGCTGGCGAAAGCATCCGGCACCGAGCACCACGGCGGGGTTTGCTTCCTGATTAAGAAACGTAACGGGACTTCCGTTGCGCAGTGGGTCGCTAAGGCCGATGCAGAAGATTGCGTACTGGCGCTTGAAGACGTCGGTAACCCGCACAATCTTGGCGCCATCATGCGTAGCTGCGCCCACTTCGGCGTGAAGGGCGTGGTGGTTCAGGATGCCGGCATGCTGGAATCCGGTGCGGCCATTCGTACCGCAGAGGGCGGCGCCGAGCACGTAGAGCCGATTACCGGCGACAGCTTCCTCGACACGCTGGAGCAGTTCCGCGCGGCGGGCTACGCGATTGTTTCTACCTCCAGCCACAACGGAACGCCGCTCTACAAAGCCGAGCTGCCGAAGAAAATGGTGCTGGCGTTAGGCCAGGAGCGCGATGGTCTGTCTGATGCGGCGATCTCCAGCGCGGATCTGAACGTGGCTATCGAAGGCACCGGCAACGTCGAAAGCCTGAACGTCTCCGTCGCGACCGGCGTTCTGCTGGCCGAATGGTGGCGCCAGAACAAGGCCTGATGCCCGATCTGCCTGAAAAAATGCCAGCGTAATGCTGGCATTTTTGTTTTTACGCTTAGCGTAACGGGCGCGGTATCCGCCTACTCTTCGGCGGCCGGTAGGGTCGGCATCCAGTCAATCGGCGCTTCGCCGCGTTCGGCCAGCCACTGGTTAGCCTGGACAAAATGGTTGCTGCCGAAAAAGCCCCGGTGGGCGGAGAGCGGGGACGGATGCGGCGCCTTCAGTACGCAGTGGCGCTGGCGGTCAATGATGGCACCTTTCTTCTGCGCGTGCGCGCCCCACAGTAAAAACACCACCCCTTCCCGATGCTCGTTGATCAGCGAAATAACCTTATCGGTAAAGGTTTCCCAGCCAAGGCTGGCATGAGAATGCGCCTGCCCCGCGCGTACCGTTAGTACCGTATTGAGCAGCAGCACGCCCTGGCGCGCCCAGCTTTCAAGATAACCATGCGCGGGACGGCTGAAGCCCGGGATGGTTCCCTCCAGCTCTTTATACATATTCAACAGCGACGGCGGGGTTTGGATCCCCGGCAGTACGGAAAAGGCCAGGCCGTGCGCCTGTCCCGGCCCGTGATAGGGATCCTGCCCGAGGATAACCACTTTTACATCCCCGATCTCGGTATAGCGAAAGGCGTTGAAAATATCTTTTTGCGGCGGGTAAATCGTAATACCCGACTGGCGCTCTTCGGCGACGGTTTTCAGGGTATTCACAAAATAGGGCTGTTGCTTCTCATCCGCCAGCACGTCGTGCCAGGTCAGTGGGGTGGTCATCATGCTCTCCTGCAAAGTGGTATCGCTATAGCTTAACTGCTTCTTTCTGCATAACAAAATCGCTGCCGCTTTGCTGACGTTTTGTCTGCAAAAATAGTTGAAAATTTACAAAATTATTTGGCGTTGGCTATGGCGTAACTTGATGTAAAACAATAATATCCCTTCATACCCACTTTTAATTAGTGGTTTTTGTTGATTTGGGTCAATGAATACCGGGTGTTCGGCTGATATATATACACTCATACAACAATGGTTTTACCAATTGGCCATGAACGGGCTAATAGAACGAATAAATATTGCCTAAGGGAGGCATCACATGATTACAGGTATCCAAATTACTAAAGCGGCAAACGACGACCTGCTGAACTCTTTCTGGCTGCTGGATAGCGAAAAGGGCGAAGCGCGCTGCCTGTGTGCAAAAGGCGGTTTTGCTGAAGATGACGTGGTGGCGGTGAACAAGCTCGGCGAAATCGAATACCGTGAGATTCCGCTCGACGTTAAACCGGAAGTGCGCGTTGAAGGTGGTCAGCACCTGAACGTTAACGTCCTGCGCCGTGAAACGCTGCTGGATGCGGTTGAACATCCGGAGAAATACCCGCAGCTGACCATCCGCGTATCCGGCTATGCGGTACGTTTTAACTCTCTGACGCCAGAGCAGCAGCGCGACGTTATCGCACGTACTTTCACTGAAAGTCTGTAAGCGTTAGCAAAAACCCCCGGTTCAATCGAGCCGGGGGTTTTTTATTGTCTCAGGCTAGCGCTCCTGCCTCACCAGCAGCGTGGTGAGAGTGAACGACAATACGATGGCGATCGCCACGCCCGACAGCGCAAAGATAAAGTAGGGGCCGATGTAAGCCGGCAGGCTAAAAATGCTCGACAGAATGTAGCCATACAGCCGTACGCCGAAGAAAGCGATAAAGGCCGAGGCCAGCGAGCTGGCAACGGTGGCCGCGACGAACGCTTTTTTATAGCGCGTTAAGACGCCAAACAGCGCGGGCTCGGTGATCCCAAGCAGCGCGGAAATTGCCGCAGACAGCGTAACCGTGCGCTGCTGGCGGTTTTTACTCACGCGCCAGATAGCAAAGGTCGCGCCCGCTATCGACATATTGGCCATAAACATCATCGGCATCAGCATGTCGTAACCGCGATCGCTGAAGTTTTGCAGGGCAATGGGCGTCATGGCGTGATGCATCCCGGTGAGGATCGCGACCGGGCGGATAGCGCCCACCACCAGTCCGGCAAAACTCGCGGAGATGCCGAACAGACCTTCAATAAACCACGCCAGCGCTCTGCCAAGCCAAATGCCAACCGGACCAATAATCACCAGCGCCGCCAGCGCGCCGATAAACAGCGTCAGCGTCGGCGTGAAAACGGTTTTCAGCACCTCGGGCATAATGCGATCGACCCAGGCATAGATATATTTCAGCGCCAGCACGGAGAAAATAACCGGGATCACGCTGGAGGCGTAGTTGAATACGGGGATCGGCACGGCGTTTAGCAGCCACAGCGCGGAAGCCGCTCCATCGTGATGGGCCGCCAGCGCCTTCGCGGCGTCAATCAGCGTCGGGTACATCAGGCAGGCGGCAACGGCGACGGCCAGATACTCGTTGGTCTTAAAAATCTTTGCCGCCGAGACGGCAAGGAAAAAGGGCAGGAAATAGAATACGCCGCTGGCGATAAGGTCGACGATCATCACGGTATCGCTATTTTGCGGTACCGCTTTCAGCGCGATCAGTCCCGCCAGCAGGCCTTTTATCATCCCGGCTCCGGCAATGGCCGGCACGATCGGGCCAAAAACGCCCGACACGGTATCCATAAACAGCGATACCAGCCCCTTGCGCTGGTGGGGCTTTTCCGCAGCCTCGCCGCCGACGGGACCTAATGCCGCGAGCAGGCGTTCATACCAGCTGCTGACCTTCGGCCCGATGATGATTTGAAACTGATCGCTCTGCAGCTGCGCGCCGAGCACGCCGGGTAGTTTCTTAATTTCTTCTTTTTCTACTTTGTTATCATCAATTAAATCAAAGCGTAATCGGGTCATACAGTGCCAGACGTTATTAATATTTTCTTTTCCGCCAATCAGAAAAATAATTCTGCTGATTGCATCTTGTGTCTCCATACCGGCTCCTGGATTAATGTGTGGTGCTGTTTGCGTCGTGAAATGGTAAATAAGCCAAACTATAAAAACAAACCAATAAAATATGATTCCAGTCACAAATTACCGTGATTAAGGTGGTTGTGATCGGCTTATGTCTAAATTGGTCCGGTTTTTAACGGAATTAAACCCGTTTTTCGGACCAAAATTTTATTAAATAAAAAGGTTTACCTTGTCTAATAAATAGGGCGAAGATAATTGGCATCATCTTCTATTTTTGCCGCAGGGAGCCTTGCCGTGAACGCTACGCTAATTACCGATATTGAGTGTTTTATTACCCGCCCCGATCGTCATAACCTGGTCACGGTACGCGTTACCACCGACAAAGGCACCGTGGGCCACGGCTGCGCGACTTTCCAGCAGCGTCCGCTGGCGGTCAAAACGATGGTTGATGAGTACCTTAAGCCGCTGCTGCTTGGCCGTGATGCCAACAATATCGAAGACCTCTGGCAGATGATGAACGTCAACGCCTACTGGCGAAACGGGCCGGTAATGAATAACGCGATCGCCGGCGTTGATATGGCGCTATGGGATATCAAAGCCCAGCTGGCGGGAATGCCGCTGTATCAGCTCTTTGGTGGCAAATCGCGTGACGCTATCCCGGCGTATACCCATGCCAGCGGCGAGACGCCGGAAGCGCTGTTTATCGCCGTTGAGCGTCTGCTGGAGGAGGGCTATCGCCACATCCGCTGCCAGCTCGGTTTTTACGGCGGAACGGCACAGGAGATGCACACGCCGGAGAACCCGACGCCGGGCGCCTATTACGATCAGGATGAGTACATCAGGAATACGGTAGAGATGTTCCGGCTGCTGCGAGCGCGCTACGGACACCGTTTCCATATCCTCCATGACGTCCACGAAAGGCTCTTCCCGCAGCAGGCGCTGCAGCTGGCGAAGCAGCTCGAGCCCTATCAGCCGTGGTTTATTGAGGATATTTTAGCGCCGCAGCAGAGCGCGTGGCTGGCGCAGATCCGCCAGCAAAGCGCGATCCCGCTCGCGATGGGGGAGCTGTTTAATAATCCGGCTGAATGGCATGACCTGATTGTTAAGCGACAGATCGATTTTATTCGCTGCCACGTTTCCCAGATTGGCGGGATTACGCCGGCCCTGAAGCTGGCGGTTCTCTGTCAGGCCTTCGGCGTGCGCGTGGCGTGGCACGGGCCAGGCGATATGACGCCGATTGGGGTTGCGGTCAATACCCACCTGAATATCCACCTCAGCAATGCCGCAATCCAGGAGTTTATACCGCGTTCCGACGCGACCGATGCGGTATTCCCCGGCGCGCCGGTTGTCAAAAACGGGTTTATCTATCCCCCTACGGCGGCGGGGATTGGCGTCGGCTTTAATCAGCAGATGGCGCAGGCATATCCGCTGGTCTATCGTCCGCACGAATGGACGCAGAGCCGCCTGCCTGACGGCACGATCCATACGCCATAGCTAGTCCGAGGGGGCCTGGCGAAAGGTTAAGTTGTCGCGGTTATGCGGAATAACGTAGGTACAGGAGTAGTTGATATCGATGATATCGCTGATTTCATACACCTGCCCGCCGTCGAGAATCCCCCGGTTATTAATGTGCATGGCCGGGATACCCTTTTTGCAACCCAGCAGGGCAGCCTGCTCCCGGCTGACGCTCACCGCCTGATAGGTGGTGAGTAAATGTGAAATTTGATAGCCCCTGGCCAGCACATACTGCTGCAGGGATTTCTCGATAACCTCCCGGCTAAGATCGGCAAAGGCGGCGGCCGGCATCCGCGAAACCTCAATCTGCACCGCTACGTCATCAACGAAGCGCAGGCGGCAAAATTGCCAGATAAAATCCTCATCCGTAATGCCGAAAATCTGCTGCTCCTCGCGGTCGGGGCGCTTTTTATGCAGGCTGATTGTCCGATAGCGCATCCGATCGAAGCGCTTTTCGGTGATGGAGTTATAGACCAGCGGATTGTTGCTCATCCGCTCGTTTATCCAGATCCCCGAGCCCTGCACGATGCGTACGACGCCGATGTCGGCGAGTTTTTCCAGCGCCTGGCGGATAGTAAACCGCGAGACGCCATACTCCTCCGCCAGCCGACGTTCAGGCGGGAGCTTGCGGGGGCCGGGGTCGTTGTGCTGGTAGATTTTGCTGAGCAGATCCTGGGTGACGAAATCTTTTTTTTTCATAATGATGAATTCCTGACTCACCGGCTCAAGGGAGCGCGCCCGATACCACTCCCCGCGGCGCTGTCACCGCAGGCGTAAATGCAAAAACGCCGGGATATCCCGGCGCTCTTTTACTCTTAGCTCGACTGCTGCGGCGTATCGCTGCCGCTCGGCTTACGACGCTTGCCGACATTTTTAGCATCGCGGTGACGTTTCTTCACGCGCGGCTTTTCTTGTTCCTCTTTTTTCTTCTCTGCGCGCTTGGCCAGCACCTTCTTCGAAGGCTTGCCGGTTTGCTTCTCGCTCGGCGCGCGGGTTGAAGGGCGCAGTCCGTCGATAACGCGAGCCTTCAGCGGCTCGTCAATGTAGCGACCGATTTTACCCAGCAGCAGGTGGTCATGTGCCTCAACCAGAGAGATCGCCACGCCTTTCTTCCCGGCACGACCGGTTCGGCCGATACGGTGCAGATAGGTATCCGCGGTGCGCGGCATGTCGAAGTTGAAGACGTGGCTCACGTCCGGGATATCGATCCCGCGCGCGGCAACGTCGGTAGCAATCAGCACGTTCATGCGGCCATCGGTCATGCGCTTAATCGCTTCGTTACGCTTCGCCTGGACCATTTCGCCTTCCAGCCAGCAGGTGTTGATGCCGGCTTCACGCAGCCAGGATGCCAGCTCATGAACGCGCTCGCGCTTGCGCACAAAGACGATAGAGCGGGTGGCGTCCGGCTGCTGCAGCAGGTTTATCAGCAGGGCGGTTTTATGCTTAACGTCATCGGCGCGGTAGTACCACTGATGGATTTTCTTGCGCTCGCGGGTGGAAGGGGATGCGGACACCTCCACCGGCTCTTCCAGCAGACGCTCGGCAAAATCTTTGATGGCATCGCCTTCGAGGGTCGCGGAGAACAGCATGGTCTGCTTACGCCAGCGGGTTTCACCGGCAATGTGTTCGATATCCTGCGCGAAGCCTAAATCCAGCATCCGATCCGCTTCATCGAGGATCAGCGTTTCTACGGCGCGGCAGTCGAAGTTCTCTTCTTTAATATACTGCAGCAGGCGGCCGGTGGTGGCGACCACGATATCCTGGTTTTCGCTGAACACTTCCGCGTGGTTCATGAACGCGACGCCGCCGGTGATGGTGGCGATATCGAGATGGGTATGCGCCGCCAGCTCGCGCGCATGGTCAGCAACCTGCATCGCCAGCTCGCGGGTTGGCGTCAGGATCAGAATACGCGGAGGCCCTGACTTCTTGCGCGGGAAATCAAGCAGGTGCTGCAACGCTGGCAGCAGATACGCCGCTGTTTTACCGGTGCCGGTCGGGGCTGAACCGAGAATATCACGGCCATCGAGCGCAGGCGGAATAGCGGCGGCCTGAATGGCTGTCGGGCGTGTGAAACCTTTTTCCTGGAGGGCTTCCAGCAGGTTTTCGTCGAGTTCAAGTTCGGAAAAAGTCGTTACAGTCATTATCTACCTCTGAGTGGACCGACGATTATAGACGTTACGCGCGCAATGTTCATCTGTTTGTAAGGCTATCTGTTCTCCGGTATTGTTCATAGCCTCAAGCTCAGGAGTTTTTGCCCGCAAGGTTGTCAGGATGTCTCAGTCGAAGTTTGCGCTGCCGCGCAATGGTTTTACGTTTAAACAATTCTTTGTCGCTCACGACCGCTGCGCAATGAAAGTGGGTACCGACGGTATTCTGCTCGGCGCGTGGGCGCCGATTGCTCAGGTTAAGCGCGTGCTGGATATCGGTACCGGCAGCGGCCTGCTGGCCCTGATGCTGGCTCAGCGTACCGGGGAGCAGGTGGCGCTGGATGCGGTTGAACTGGATGAAGAGGCGGCAGAACAGGCGCGGGAAAACGCCGTTGCTTCGCCATGGTCCGCCCGCATCCAGGTGCATCAAGCCGATATTCAGCAGTGGCAGCCGCCGCAAACCCGACGCTATGAGCTGATTGTCAGCAATCCGCCTTTTTTTGCCGAAGGCGTGCCCTGCGCAACATCCCAGCGCGAACAGGCGCGATATACGACCACGCTCGATCACGTGACGCTATTAAGCTGTGCCGCTGAGTGTATCACAGAGGAGGGATTTTTCTGCGTGGTGCTGCCGGTGGATATTGGCGACGCGTTTGCCCGGCGCGCGCAAACGATGGGGTGGCATCTGCGTTTACGCACCGACGTGGCGGAAACGGAAATGCGTGCGCCTCATCGGGTGCTCCTGGCCTTCTCGCCGACGGCGGGGGAGTGCTTCAGCGACAGGCTGATTATCCGTGGGCCAGAGCAGCAATACTCCGAAGGATTTACTGCGCTGACCCAGGATTTTTATCTCTTTATGTGAGCGTCCGGCGTGAGAACCGACGGACCGCTCTCCGGCAGCAGATCCGGGTAGTCCAGCGTATAGTGCAGGCCGCGGCTCTCTTTGCGCAGCATCGCACAGCGGACAATCAGCTCGGCAACCTGCACCAGGTTACGCAGCTCCAGCAGGTTGTTGGAGACGCGGAAGCGGGCATAGTATTCGTCGAGCTCCTGCTGCAGCATGGTTATGCGCCGCAGGGCGCGCTCCAGGCGACGGGTTGTGCGCACGATCCCGACGTAGTCCCACATCAGCAGGCGCAGCTCGTGCCAGTTATGCTGGATAACGACCAGCTCATCGGGGATTTCAACCTGGCTCTCGTCCCAGGCCGGCAGGTCGGTAACCGCCTGGGCCTGCGGCATGATGCGCCGAATATCTTCGGCGGCCGACCAGCCGTAGACCAGGCATTCGAGCAGCGAGTTGGAGGCCATGCGGTTGGCGCCGTGGAGCCCGGTGTAGCTGACTTCGCCGATAGCATACAGCCCCTCGACATCGGTCCGCCCGTTATCGTCTACCATCACCCCGCCGCAGGTGTAATGCGCCGCCGGCACGATCGGCACCGGCTCTTTCGTCAGGTCGATACCGAGATCGAGCAGCTTCTCGTAGATCATCGGGAAGTGCTGACGAATAAAGGCTTCGGGTTTATGGCTGATATCCAGATACATGCAGTCAACGCCGAGACGCTTCATCTCATGATCGATGGCGCGGGCGACGACGTCGCGCGGAGCCAGCTCGCCGCGGGCGTCAAAATCGGGCATAAAGCGTGAGCCGTCCGGACGCTTCAGATGGGCGCCTTCGCCGCGCAGCGCTTCGGTCAGCAGGAAATTGCGCGCCTGCGGATGGTACAGCGCGGTAGGGTGGAACTGATTGAACTCCAGGTTGGCGACGCGACAGCCCGCACGCCAGGCCATCGCGATACCGTCGCCGGAGGAGACGTCCGGGTTGGTGGTGTATTGATACACCTTGGCCGCCCCGCCGGTTGCCAGAACAACGGCTTTTGCTCCCCAGGTCTCAACCTTTTCTTTATTACGGTTCCAGATCCACGCCCCGACGACCCGACGGTCGCCGGGAAGGCCAATCTTGTCAGAAATAATCAGATCGACGGCATTGCTGCGTTCGAGCACGCGGATATTGGGGTGTGAAAGCGCCTGGCTCACCAGGGTGGTTTCCACCGCTTTACCGGTGGCATCGGCGGCGTGGAGAATGCGGCGATGGCTGTGGCCGCCTTCACGCGTCAGGTGATAGCTCTCCTCGCCGTTGGCCTGGACCTGGGTGTCGAACAGCACGCCCTGATCGATAAGCCACTGCACGCAGGGTTTGGCGTTGCTCGCCACGAAGGAGACGGCGTGACGGTCGCACAGACCCGCTCCGGCGATCAGCGTATCCTCCACGTGAGATTCGATGCTGTCCGTTTCATCAAAGACGGCGGCAATGCCGCCCTGCGCATAAAGGGTGGAGCCTTCGCTGATCGGGCCTTTGCTCAGTACGGTGACCGAACTGTGCTCCGCTAAACGCAAGGCAAGCGACAAACCGGCAGCGCCGCTGCCAATAATCAATACATCACAGGAGAACTCAGGAGTTGTATTCATGGCCTTTGTTTAATTTACTAAACACAATTGAGCCACAATAGCACCAGGTCGCGACGAATCGTACATTTTTTTTACCGTTAGTTGCGGTAACTAAACATGCTGCGCTAAAGCGGCGGGGGAGAAACGAAAGAAAATATTTGCGAAGCAGATCGTTAGCTTCAGATTTTATAGTGAAATATAAACCGTGTTACGTTACCCTTCTCGCGGACCTTACGCTTTTTCCTCATCATCTTATCTGCGGCTGAGTAACGGGACATATAATGAGAGATAACAAATCGTCCGCCGTTGCCAGACAAAAATCAAAGGCGTAACGGAACTTTATTGTTTTCAGGTACTCCAACGGTTGCTTGCTCATAATGCAGTGATTGGGTAGTGCTTTGAAGACTCATGGGAATTAGGTTTGGGGAGACATTACCTCGGATGAGCGAGCAGTTAACGGATCAGGTCCTCGTCGAACGGGTCCAGAAAGGAGATCAGAAAGCGTTTAACCTGCTGGTGGTGCGCTATCAGCATAAGGTCGCGAGCCTGGTCTCCCGCTACGTGCCGCAGGGCGATATTCCTGACGTTGTTCAGGAGTCGTTCGTAAAAGCATGGCGTGCGCTGGATTCTTTCCGGGGAGATAGTGCTTTTTATACCTGGTTATATCGTATCGCCGTAAACACGGCGAAGAATTATCTGGTTGCTCAGGGTCGTCGCCCGCCGTCCAGCGATGTTGATGCCAATGAGGCTGAAAACTTCGAAAGCGGCGGGGCGCTGAAAGAAATTTCGAACCCTGAGAACTTAATGTTGTCAGAAGAACTGAGACAAATAGTTTTTCGTACCATTGAATCGCTCCCGGAAGATTTACGCATGGCAATTACGTTGCGGGAGCTTGATGGCCTAAGCTATGAAGAGATAGCCGCTATCATGGATTGTCCGGTAGGGACGGTACGTTCGCGTATATTCCGGGCACGAGAAGCTATTGATAATAAAGTTCAACCGCTAATCAGGCGTTGACGATAGCGGAATACTGAAAAGGGTATCAGGCATGCAGAAAGAAAAACTTTCGGCCTTAATGGATGGTGAAACGCTGGATAACGAACTGCTTAATGAGCTGAGCGGTTCTTCTGAAATGCAAAAGACCTGGGAGAGCTACCATCTCATCCGCGATTCGCTGCGAGGCGACACCGCCGAGATGCTCCACTTTGATATCTCAGCTCGCGTGATGGCCGCCATCGAAAACGAGCCCGTTCGCCAGACGGTGCCGCTTATTCCCGAATCTCAGCCGGCACCGCACCAGTGGCGTCAGATGCCTTTCTGGCAGAAAGTGCGCCCGTGGGCCAGCTCGCTTACGCAGATGGGCGTCGCCGCGTGCGTATCTCTTGCTGTTATCGTCGGCGTCCAGCAGTATAATGGGCAAACCGAATCATCTCAGCAGCCTGAAGCACCGGTGTTCAATACCATGCCGATGATGGGTAAAGCGAGTCCGGTGAGCCTGGGCGTACCGGCAGATGCTTCCGCAGGAACCGGTCAACAGGTGCAGGTCCAGGAGCAGCGTCGTCGTATTAACGCCATGCTGCAGGACTATGAATTACAGCGTCGCCTGCATGCCGAACAGCTTCAGTTTGGTCAAGCCCAGACTCAGCAGGCCGCCGTTCAGGTGCCGGGTTATCAAACTTTAGGAACGCAATCGCAGTAATGAAGCAACTTTGGTGTGCTATGTCGCTCATGGCAGGCAGCCTGTTCTTCTCTGTCAACGCCTCGGCTGATACCTCTTCCGGGGCGTTGTTGCAGCAAATGAACCTGGCTAGCCAGTCCCTCAATTATGAACTGTCCTTCGTCAGCATCAACAAACAGGGCGTTGAGTCGCTGCGTTATCGTCACGCGCGGCTGAACAATCAACCTCTCGCTCAGCTTTTGCAGCTCGATGGTCCCCGTCGTGAGGTTGTGCTGCGCGGTAATGAAATCAGCTACTTCGAGCCTGGGCTCGATCCGTTCACCCTGAACGGTGACTACATCGTTGATTCCCTGCCTTCACTGGCCTATACCGATTTCAAACGCCTGGCGTCCTACTACGACTTCATCTCCGTGGGACGTACGCGTATTGCCGATCGCCTGTGCGAAGTGATCCGCGTGGTGGCGAGAGACGGAACGCGATATAGCTATATCGTCTGGCTCGATGCGGAAACCCGGCTGCCGATGCGGGTTGATTTACTCGACCGCGATGGCGAAACCCTGGAGCAGTTCCGCGTTGTGTCCTTTAGCGTTGGCGATAAGGTAAGCAGCAGCATGGAGACGCTGGCGAAGGCTAATTTGCCTCCGCAGCTGTCGGTGCCGGAAGGTGGCGATAAAGCTAACTTCAACTGGGCGCCAGCCTGGCTTCCGCAGGGCGTCTCCGAGATATCCAGCAGCCAGCGCCGTCTGCCAACCTTCGACGGCCCGGTTGAATCTCGCCTCTATTCGGACGGGCTGTTTAGCTTCTCGATCAACGTCAATCGCGCAACGGCGAACAGCAGCGATCAGCTGCTACGCACCGGGCGTCGTACCGTGAGTACCACGGTACGCGACAGCGCGGAGATAACCGTGGTGGGCGAACTGCCGCCGCAAACGGCTAAGCGCATTGCCGACAGCATCAAATTCAAGGCCGTACAATGATTAAAGAGTGGGCAACCGTCGTTTCCTGGCACAACGGGATGGCGCAGGTGCACTGCGATGTCAAAGCGTCCTGCAGCAGCTGCGCCTCGCGCGCCGGCTGCGGTAGCCGGGTGCTGAATAAGCTGGGGCCGCAGACCAGCCACACTATCAGCGTGCCCAGCGCACAGCCGCTAAGTGCCGGGCAAAAAGTGGAGCTCGGCATCGCGGAAAGCAGCCTGTTAGGCTCCGCACTATTAGTGTATATGGCGCCGCTGGTCGGGCTGTTTGTGATGGCATCTCTCTTCCAGGTGCTGTTCGCTAATGATTTTGCCTCCCTCTGCGGCGCGATACTTGGCGGCGTTGGCGGGTTCCTGGTCGCGCGCGGGCTCTCCCCCGATCTGGCCGCTCGTCAGTCGTGGCAGCCAATCATCATTAGCGTGGGTTTAGCGCCCGATTTAGTGCGTATTGAAACACCCTCTTCAGAAGCAGGTCAGTGATTCCACTGGCCTTTATTTTTTATTTACCGCTCCCGTAAGATCCCGTCATTTACTCCGGCTATGCTAGCTGTAAGAGCATTTCCTGGTTTCAAGGATGTAGTGTAGAATGCGGCGTTTTCGGATTAAAAAACGTCAGGCACAGAACAGTAGCCTCATGATACGCGTAAGGCATAATTAACTCTAAATATGAAGAATATACGTAACTTTTCAATCATCGCCCATATCGACCACGGTAAGTCTACGTTGTCTGACCGTATCATCCAGATTTGCGGTGGCCTTTCCGATCGTGAAATGGAAGCCCAGGTACTGGATTCCATGGATCTTGAGCGCGAGCGCGGCATTACCATTAAGGCGCAGAGCGTCACCCTGGATTATAAGGCCACCAACGGTGAGACCTACCAGCTGAACTTTATCGACACCCCGGGACACGTCGACTTCTCCTATGAAGTTTCGCGCTCTCTGGCCGCCTGCGAAGGCGCGCTGCTGGTTGTCGATGCCGGTCAAGGGGTTGAAGCCCAGACGCTGGCTAACTGCTATACCGCGATGGAAATGGACCTGGAAGTTGTGCCGGTCCTCAACAAAATCGACCTGCCTGCGGCCGATCCGGAACGCGTAGCGGAAGAAATTGAAGATATCGTCGGTATCGACGCCACCGACGCGGTGCGCTGCTCGGCGAAGACCGGCGTAGGCGTCCCGGACGTGCTGGAACGACTGGTGCGCGACATTCCGCCGCCGGAAGGTGACCCGGACGCTCCGCTGCAGGCGCTGATCATCGACTCCTGGTTCGACAACTATCTCGGCGTCGTCTCGCTGGTGCGTATTAAAAACGGCACCATGCGCAAGGGCGACAAGATTAAGGTTATCAGTACCGGACAGGTTTATAACGCCGATCGCCTCGGTATCTTTACGCCGAAGCAGGTCGATCGTACCGAGCTGAAGTGCGGCGAAGTTGGCTGGCTGGTGTGCGCGATTAAAGACATCCTCGGCGCGCCGGTGGGCGATACCCTGACCACTTCCCGTAACCCGGCTGACAAAGCGCTGCCTGGTTTCAAAAAGGTCAAACCGCAGGTGTACGCAGGCCTGTTCCCGGTTAGCTCTGACGATTACGAAAGCTTCCGCGATGCGCTGGGCAAACTGAGCCTCAACGACGCCTCTCTGTTCTATGAACCAGAAAGCTCGACGGCGCTGGGCTTTGGCTTCCGCTGCGGCTTCCTTGGCCTGCTGCATATGGAGATCATCCAGGAGCGTCTTGAGCGCGAATACGATCTGGACCTGATTACCACGGCGCCAACGGTGGTCTATGAAGTTGAGACGACGGCGAAAGAGGTTATCTACGTCGACAGCCCGTCCAAGCTGCCGCCGCTGAATAACATTTACGAGCTGCGCGAGCCTATTGCCGAGTGCCATATGCTGCTGCCGCAGGAGTTCCTCGGCAACGTCATCACCCTTTGCATCGAGAAGCGCGGCGTGCAAACCAACATGGTTTACCACGGCAAACAGGTTGCGCTGACCTATGAGATCCCGATGGCGGAAGTGGTCCTCGACTTCTTCGACCGGCTGAAGTCAACGTCTCGTGGCTACGCGTCGCTGGACTACAACTTCAAGCGCTTCCAGGCATCCAACATGGTGCGCGTCGATGTGCTGATCAACAGCGAGCGCGTTGATGCGCTGGCGCTGATTACCCACAACGATAACGCTCCGTACCGCGGCCGCGAGCTGGTAGAGAAGATGAAAGAGCTGATCCCGCGTCAGCAGTTCGATATCGCGATTCAGGCGGCAATCGGCAACCACATCATCGCCCGTGCTACCGTTAAGCAGCTGCGTAAAAACGTCCTCGCGAAATGCTATGGCGGCGACGTGAGCCGTAAGAAGAAGCTGCTGCAGAAGCAGAAAGACGGTAAGAAGCGCATGAAGCAAGTGGGTAACGTTGAGCTGCCGCAGGAAGCGTTCCTCGCCATTCTGCACGTGGGCAAAGACGGAAAATAACCATTAAGGAGTTGGCATGGCGAACATGTTTGCCCTGATCCTGGTGATCGCAACCCTGGTAACGGGGCTTTTATGGTGTCTGGATAAGTTTATCTTCGCACCGAAGCGTCGCGCAGGTCAGGCCGCAGCCCAGGAAGCGACCGCTGAAGGCCTGGATAAAACAACGCTGAAGAAGGTTGGCCCGAAACCGGGCTGGCTGGAAACGGGGGCCTCGGTGTTCCCGGTGCTGGCGATCGTGCTGGTGGTGCGTTCGTTTATTTACGAACCCTTCCAGATCCCGTCAGGCTCAATGATGCCGACGCTGCTGATCGGCGATTTTATTCTGGTCGAGAAGTTTGCTTACGGGATTAAAGATCCTATCTATCAGAAAACGCTGATCGAAACCGGGCATCCGAAGCGTGGCGATATCGTGGTGTTTAAATACCCGGAAGATCCGCGCCTCGACTACATCAAGCGCGCGGTGGGTTTACCGGGTGATAAAGTCACCTACGATCCGCTGACCAAGCAGGTCACTATCCAGCCGGGATGCAGTTCCGGACAGGCTTGCGGCAACGCGCTGCCGGTCACTTACTCTAACGTTGAGCCGAGCGATTTCGTCCAGACCTTCTCTCGCAGCAACGGCGGTGAAGCGACCAGCGGATTCTGGCAGCTGCCGAAGGGCGAGAGCAAGGCGGACGGCATCCGTCTGACCGAACGCAAAGAGACGCTGGGTGACGTTACCCACCGCATTCTGACCGTGCCGATTGCCCAGGATCAGGTGGGGATGTACTACCATCAGTCCGGTCTGCCGCTGGCGACCTGGATTGTGCCGCCGGGCCACTATTTCATGATGGGCGACAACCGCGATAATAGCGCGGATAGCCGCTACTGGGGCTTTGTGCCGGAAGCCAACCTGGTGGGTAAAGCCACGGCTATCTGGATGAGCTTCGAAAAACAGGAAGGCGAGTGGCCAACCGGCGTGCGTTTATCGCGCATCGGCAGCATCCACTAATTTCCCTGCCCGATTCACGCTGCCGCTGCAATATCGGCAGCGTGAATTATTTAATATTTAAATCCATCCAAACTAACGACATCCCCTGTCGTTGCGTATAGAATATCCCCCCGAAGTTTTGGTTGTCTCTCGTAAGAGTGACACTGCACACGAAACCGCGTTGGTTGTTTATTCTCTCAATAATTTGGGTTGCAGAAAGGCGACAAGCAAGCGCGCATGCAACGTGAAGTTGGCGAGAATGCTCAGGTCGGTTTCGTGTGCTGCATTTTTGACGCATTCATCTATTGGTAACGCATGAACCCCATCGTAATTAATCGGCTTCAACGGAAGCTGGGCTACACTTTTAATCATCAGGAGCTGTTGCAACAGGCATTAACTCACCGCAGTGCCAGCAGCAAACACAATGAGCGCCTGGAATTCTTAGGCGACTCTATTTTGAGCTTTGTGATCGCGAATGCGCTCTACCATCGTTTCCCTCGGGTTGACGAAGGCGATATGAGCCGCATGCGCGCGACGCTGGTACGAGGCAACACGCTGGCGGAAATCGCTCGCGAGTTCGAGCTGGGTGAGTGCCTGCGTCTGGGGCCGGGTGAATTGAAAAGCGGTGGCTTCCGTCGTGAATCGATTCTGGCAGATACCGTCGAAGCGTTAATTGGCGGAGTCTTCCTCGACAGCGATATTCAGAATATCGAACGTCTGATCCTCTCCTGGTACCAAACTCGTCTGGACGAAATTAGCCCGGGCGATAAGCAAAAAGATCCGAAGACCCGCCTGCAGGAGTATCTGCAGGGTCGCCATCTGCCGCTGCCATCTTATTTGGTGGTTCAGGTGCGCGGGGAAGCACACGATCAGGAATTTACTATCCACTGCCAGGTTAGCGGCCTGAGTGAACCGGTGGTCGGCACGGGTTCCAGCCGTCGCAAGGCGGAGCAGGCTGCCGCCGAACAGGCGCTGAAAAAGCTGGAGCTGGAATGAGCGAAGAAAAAAATTATTGCGGGTTTGTTGCCATCGTAGGCCGCCCGAACGTGGGTAAATCCACGCTGTTGAACAAGCTGCTTGGGCAGAAGATCTCGATTACTTCCCGTAAAGCGCAGACCACCCGTCACCGCATCGTCGGCATCCATACCGAAGGGCCGTATCAGGCAATCTACGTTGATACCCCGGGCCTGCATATGGAAGAGAAGCGGGCGATCAACCGCCTGATGAACAAAGCGGCGAGCAGCTCGATTGGCGACGTTGAGCTGGTGATCTTCGTGGTTGAAGGCACCCGCTGGACCGCGGACGACGAAATGGTGCTGGGCAAGCTGCGCGACGCCAGGGCGCCGGTTATTCTTGCGGTGAACAAAGTCGATAACGTGCAGGAGAAGGCCGATCTGCTGCCGCACCTGCAGTTCCTGGCAAGCCAGATGAACTTCCTCGATATCGTGCCGATTTCCGCGGAAACCGGGACTAACGTCGATACCATCGCCGGGATCGTGCGCAAGCATCTGCCGGAAGCGATTCATCACTTCCCGGAAGATTACATTACCGATCGCTCCCAGCGCTTTATGGCTTCTGAAATCATCCGTGAGAAGCTGATGCGCTTCCTCGGTGCCGAGCTGCCGTACTCCGTAACGGTAGAGATCGAGCGTTTCCAGACCAACGAACGCGGCGGTTATGATATTAACGGCCTGATCCTGGTTGAGCGCGAAGGTCAGAAGAAGATGGTTATTGGCAACAAAGGCGCCAAAATCAAAACCATCGGTATTGAAGCGCGTAAAGACATGCAGGATATGTTCGAAGCGCCGGTTCACCTCGAACTGTGGGTGAAGGTCAAATCCGGCTGGGCCGACGACGAGCGCGCGCTGCGCAGCCTCGGTTACGTTGACGACCTCTGAGTTTGCAACTCCATGGCTTTCGAGGTGCAGGCAGGCGGCAAGACCGCGAGTCTCCGGGAGCTTACTGGCGTAAGCGACCGGGGTGACTGGACGCAGCCGGCGCGCCGGCTACCTGAAAGACGACGAGTATGATGGAAGGCTGGCAGCGCGCTTTCGTCCTGCATAGCCGCCCGTGGAGCGAAACCAGCCTGATGCTGGACGTCTTCACGGAAGAGTCGGGCCGCGTGCGCCTTGTTGCCAAAGGCGCGCGTTCCAAACGCTCCAGCCTCAAAGGCGCTCTCCAGCCATTTACCCCCTTACTGCTCCGCTTTGGCGGCCGTGGCGAAGTCAAAACGCTGCGCAGCGCCGAAGCCGTTTCGCTGGCGCTACCGCTCAGCGGAATAACGCTCTACAGCGGCCTCTACGTCAACGAGCTGCTCTCCCGGGTGCTCGAACACGAAACTCGCTTCTCTGAACTCTTTTTCGACTACCTGCACTGCCTCCAGGCGCTCGCCGGCGCGAGCGGTACGCCGGAGCCGGCTTTACGCCGCTTTGAGCTGGCCCTGCTCGGGCATCTGGGCTACGGCGTCGATTTCCTGCACTGCGCCGGCAGCGGCGAAGCGGTCTCCGATACCATGACCTATCGCTACCGCGAAGAAAAAGGCTTTATCGCCAGCCTGGTTATTGATAACAACAGCTTTACCGGGCACCATTTGAAGGCGCTGGCTAACCGTGAATTCCCGGATAGCGATGCCTTACGTGCTGCCAAACGCTTTACCCGTATCGCCCTGAAGCCGTATCTTGGCGGCAAGCCGCTAAAGAGCCGGGAGCTGTTTCGCCAGTTTATTCCCGCCAGAGCGGCGCGAGCAGATAAAACAAATAATGAACAATGAGGATTGTCATGGCTGAATTACTGTTAGGGGTCAACATTGACCATATCGCTACGCTACGTAACGCTCGCGGCACGGCATACCCGGACCCGGTACAGGCCGCGTTTATCGCCGAGCAGGCCGGCGCCGACGGTATCACCGTGCATCTGCGTGAAGACCGCCGCCATATCACCGACCGCGACGTGCGCGTCCTGCGCCAGACGCTGGATACCCGCATGAACCTCGAAATGGCGGTGACCGAAGAGATGCTGGCGATCGCCTGCGAAACCAAACCGCATTTCTGCTGCCTGGTGCCGGAAAAGCGTCAGGAAG
>NZ_JAQGFU010000049.1:0-26638 GCF_030078455.1 Klebsiella sp. Ech2A
GGCCCGGCGGTGAATGGGGCGCTGGCCAACCGGCAGCTTGATTTTGTCTACCTCGGCGACCTCGCGGCGATTATCGGCAAAGCCAACGGGCTCCCGACGCGCCTGCTGCTGGGCAGCCGCGGCTCCGAATCTTACCTCGCGGCCACCGCCGCCTCGGGGATTAAAACGCTCGCCGACCTGAAGGGCAAACGGGTAGCCGTCTACCGCGGTACGGCGGACCAGCTGGCCTTCGATCGCGCCCTCCAAACCGTCGGCCTCAACGAGCGCAGCATGCAGGTGATTAACCTCGACTGGAGCGCCGGCAAAGCCGCTCTGGCGGCCGGCCGCGTCGATGCGGTGTGGGGCGGCGTCTCGCTGCTGGCGCTGCGCGGAGATAAAATAGAGGTGGTAGTGAAGAGCGGCGATTCCGGCCGCCAGAACACCACCCAGGCGGGCTTCCTCGGGACCCAGGCCTTTATTGCGGCCTGGCCGCAGGCCACCCAGCAGATTATCGACGTGCTGGTGAAGAACGCCGCTGAAATCAGCGACCCGGCCAACCGGGACGCCTGGGCGGCAGAGATGGCGCAGCAGAGCCAGATCCCGCAGGCGCTGTTCCTGGAGGAGCTGCAGCCGCAGGATCTTAACTTCACCACCTCCCCGCGCATCGACCCGTTCCTCAACGACAGCTTCAGCAGCAGCGTCGGGCAGGCGCAATCCGGCCGCCTGATCCGCAGCGCTTTTGACGTCGGCCAGTGGGCGGACGGACAGTTTGTCGAACGGGCGCTAAAAACGCAGGGCCTGGAAAAGCGCTGGCCGCAGTACGACGCCAAAGGCCAGGCGCTAAACGGCGGTTAGCCCCTCTCCTCCCGGGCCAGGAGCTGCAGCTGATGCTGGCGGTCGACGTGCAGAATAACCTCTATCAGCTTTGCCACCAGCGGCGGCTGCGCGGCGTGAACCGGGGAGATAATCGCAAACCGGGTCTGCATCAGCCGCCACTCGTCCGGCAGGTCGCTTAGCTCGAGCTTGACCAGCCGGTGGCTGTGCTGACAAAGCGCGAAGCCGTCTTCGCTGGCGAAGCTTATCGCGTCGGTATGCGCCAGGGTTGAGAGCAGCGCGTAGATATGGTCGCACTGAATCGCCGGGGCAAAGTCCTGCTGCTGGCTGAGGGTCGCCAGCACTTTGCGCACCCCGGGCGGCAAGTACGGCGCGGCAAAAGGATAGCGCAGCATCTCCTGGATAGAGACCGGGCCCCGCTTTGCCAGCGGATGGTCGGCGTGGCAAACGAAGAAGCAGCGCTGAGGGCTGAGCGGCTGGACCCGCAGCTGCGGATCCAGTTCGGCCTGCCAGCTGTCGGCCACCACAAAAGGATAGTGCTGGGTGGTGAGCGCATGATGCAGGGCAAACCAGTTATCAATCTGAAAGCGCACCCGCGCCTGCGGCAGCAGACGGTGAAACTCGCCAACGGCGGCCGGGATCAGCCGCGCGGAGGGCGCCGGGCCGCAGCCAAACGCGACCTCGCCGTTTTGCGCATCATCCGCCTCCCGCAGCTGGCTGCTGAGCTCGACGTTCAGCTCCTGAAACCGCCGGGCGTACGGCAGCAGCTTTTGCCCGTGCAGCGTGAGCGTCGGTAGCCTGCTCTGGCGGTCGAATAGCGGATGGCCAACGCTCTGTTCGAGCGCCTGAATGCTGCGGCTGAACGCCGATTGCGACAGGCACACCGCCTCCGCCGCACGATTAAAGGTGCCGTACTCAACCAACGCCACAAAGTTGCGCAGTTGGCGAAAATCCAGATGCATAGACCCGCCCCGTTCTCTCTTTTACGCCACAAAAGTACTGGAGGGCGGCCCGGCGGCGCAATGCCGGGATGATGAGGATCTTTCACCTTGTCGTTAGCCGCAATCATCGCACCCGTAAAGTTTTCCGCGAAATATTGTTTAATAGTGAAATTATTTATTAATAAATGAGATTGAAATGTTAACGCTAATATTCTCTGCGCCGCCGGGATGACAAATTATGCGCGCGCCTAACGTAAGGTTTCGTAAATATCACCGCATCCCATTCTGGCAATATGGTGAATACGCTATAAATAATTCCGTTCTATAGCTCACTATGAAAATAATGATATGACGCCAAAGCTTGTGCACGCCTTATTCTTTGTTCCTTTTTTGATTTTGGCAGGATGTTCATCCCCGGCTAAGCACCCGAAAACCGCGGCCCACCATGAATATGCCCCCATCGACGGCGGTTCAGATGACCTGATCCCGGTCCTCGCCGCGCTGCACGATCAGATGCATACCTGGCACGGAACGCCCTATGAATGGGGCGGCACCGATCAAAGCGGAGTCGACTGCTCCGGCTTCGTCTGGCGCACGCTGAAGGATCGCTTCAACCTGCCGATGGACAGGGTCACGACCAAAGAGCTGCTGCGAATGGGCGAGCGGGTCAAGCCACAGCAGCTGCGCCCTGGCGACCTCGTGTTCTTCCGCATTAACGGCGGCATGCACGTCGGCTTCTACGACACCAACCACGATTTTCTCCACGCCTCGGCCAGCCAGGGCGTAATGCGCTCCTCGCTGGACAATCCGTACTGGAAGTCGGCTTTCTATCAGGCGCGCCGCCTGCCGAAAGAGTATAACGCCCAGATAACGATGAACGACGATCGCCGGCACCTGGCTAAAAACCGCTAATGCCGAATAAGAAAATGCCGCTGCGCAAAACGCAGCGGCTTTTTTTACCCTCTACCCGGCAGCGCTCGCTGGCCGGTCATCAGGATAATCAGAACTGGTAGGTCATGCCCACGGCAACGATGTCGTCATCGTTGATCGCCAGCTTGTTATCGCTCTTCAGCTGGTTGATTTTATAATCAACGAAGGCGTTCATGTTTTTGTTGAAGTAGTAGGTCAGGCCGACGTCGATATAGTTGACCAGGTCTTCGCTACCCACGCCTTCGATATCCTTACCTTTAGACAGCACGTAGCCCAGGGACGGACGCAGGCCGAAGTCGAACTGGTACTGTGCCACCGCTTCAAAGTTCTGCGCTTTCGTCGCAAAACCGCCGCTGATCGGGGTCATTTTGCGGGTTTCAGAATACATGGTCGCCAGGTAGATATTGTTGGCGTCATATTTCAGGCCGGTAGCCCAGGCTTCCGCTTTTTTACCCACGCCGCGCGCCAGCTGGTTCTGGTCGTCAGTACGGTCAGAGCTGGTGTAGGCTGCGCTGATGGCGAAATCGCTGCCGCCAAAGTCATAGCTTAAAGACGTGCCGAAGCCGTCGCCGTTCTGTTTCTTGGCTTCGCGACCTTCGTTTTTACCCTGATACTGGAGGGTCAGATCCAGGCCATCAACGACGCCAAAGAAGTCGGTATTGCGGTAGGTTGCCAGGCCGCTGGAGCGCTTGGTCATAAAGTTGTCGGTCTGTGCGGAAGAGTCGCCGCCAAATTCCGGGAACATATCGGTCCAGGCTTCAACGTCGTACAGCGCGCCGAGGTTACGACCGTAGTCGAAGGAGCCGAAGTCCTTCAGTTTTACGCCAGCGAACGCCAGACGAGTCTTCTGGGAAGAGTCGCTTTCGGTTTTGTTGCCGGAGAATTCGGATTCCCAGCGACCGTAGCCGGTCAGCTGGTCGTTAATCTGGGTTTCGCCTTTAATGCCGAAACGAACGTAGGTCTGGTCGCCGTCCTTGCCGTCATAGTCGCTAAAATAGTGCATCGCTCTGACTTTGCCGTACACGTCCAGCTTATTGCCGTTTTTGTTGAAAACTTCAGCCGCATGGGTAGCTGAAGAAGCAATAAGACCCATCATCATTAATGCCAGTGAGCTCTTTTTCATTATTCAGTCCTGGTGATTTATTTATACGCGCTAATCAATTCCGGGCGAAGGCCCCGTGAAAACAGGAGGTTTTTTAACGCTCCAGTATTAAAAATTTATGACAATGTGGAACTTTTCATAAAAAAGGGTATTTAAATGTTTCCATCATAAAATTGTCATCTTCCCTCTCCAGAATGCCCGATCCCGCGCAATAAAACGGCGCGCTAAAAACGCCGCGGTTGGCAAGCGGCCTGAGTCCTGTTACAACATCACCTCGATATCGATATTCCTTTTGAACGGCAGAGAATCATGAGTGATAGCCAGACGCTGGTGGTAAAACTGGGCACCAGTGTTTTAACGGGCGGATCCCGCCGCCTGAACCGCGCCCATATCGTCGAATTAGTGCGCCAGTGCGCGCAGCTGCACGCCATGGGCCACCGCATTGTTATTGTGACCTCCGGGGCCATCGCCGCCGGTCGTGAGCACCTCGGCTACCCGGAACTTCCCGCGACGATTGCGTCGAAACAGCTGCTGGCGGCGGTAGGACAGAGCCGTCTGATCCAGCTGTGGGAACAGCTGTTTTCCATTTATGGTATCCACGTCGGCCAGATGCTGCTGACCCGCGCGGATATGGAAGACCGCGAGCGTTTCCTTAACGCCCGCGACACCCTGCGCGCCCTGCTGGATAACAACATCGTGCCGGTCATTAATGAAAATGACGCCGTGGCCACCGCCGAGATTAAAGTCGGCGATAACGATAATCTTTCGGCGCTGGCCGCTATTCTTGCCGGCGCAGATAAGCTGCTGCTGCTGACGGATCAGCAGGGCCTGTTCACCGCCGACCCGCGCAATAATCCGCAGGCCGAGCTCATTACGGACGTGCACGGTATTGATGACGCCCTGCGCGCGATTGCCGGCGACAGCGTTTCCGGCCTCGGCACCGGCGGGATGGGCACCAAGCTGCAGGCCGCCGACGTCGCCTGCCGGGCGGGCATCGATACCATCATTGCCGCAGGCAGCCGTCCTGGGGTGATTGGCGACGTGATGCAGGGCGTATCGGTCGGTACGCGTTTTCACGCGCAGGAGTCGCCGCTGGAGAACCGCAAGCGCTGGATTTTCGGCGCCCCGCCGGCGGGAGAACTCACCGTCGATGCCGGTGCGGTGCAGGCGATTCTGGAACGAGGCAGCTCGCTGCTGCCGAAAGGTATCAAAGTCGTGACCGGCAACTTCTCGCGCGGCGAAGTTATCCGCATCCGCAATAGCGACGGCCGCGATATTGCTCACGGCGTCAGCCGCTACAACAGCGATGCGCTGCGCCTGATTGCCGGCCAGCACTCGCAGCAGATTGATGCGATCCTCGGCTATGAATATGGCCCGGTCGCCGTCCATCGTGACGATATGATTATCCGTTAAGGAGCTGAAAATGCTGGAACAAATGGGCATAGCTGCCAAGGCGGCCTCTTACAAACTCGCGCTGCTTTCCAGCCGCGAAAAGAACCGGGTGCTGGAGAAGATTGCCGACTATCTGCAGGCCGAGACCGAGACAATTCTGCGGGCTAACGCCGAGGATCTGGCGGAAGCTCGCGCCAACGGCCTGAGCGAAGCCATGCTCGATCGCCTGGCGCTTACGCCGGCGCGCCTCGACGGGATTGCCAACGACGTTCGCCAGGTGTGCAGCCTGGCCGATCCGGTGGGCCAGGTTATCGACGGCGGGCTGCTCGACAGCGGCCTGCGCATTGAACGCCGTCGCGTTCCGCTGGGCGTCATCGGCGTTATCTACGAAGCGCGCCCAAACGTCACCGTCGACGTCGCCTCCCTGTGCCTGAAAACCGGCAACGCGGCGATTCTGCGCGGCGGGAAAGAGACCTGGCGCACCAACGCCGCGACGGTGAAGGTTATCCAGCTGGCGCTGGAAGAGTGCGGCCTGCCGGCCGCTGCGGTCCAGGCGATTGAGAGCCCAGACCGGGCGCTGGTCGGCGAGCTGCTGAAGATGGATAAGTACATTGATATGCTGATCCCTCGCGGCGGCGCGGGCCTGCACAAGCTGTGCCGCGAGCAGTCAACGATCCCGGTCATCACCGGCGGTATTGGCGTGTGTCATATCTTTGTTGATGAGTCCGCCGAGATTGAGCCGGCGCTGAAGATCCTCGTCAACGCTAAAACCCAGCGTCCGAGCACCTGTAACACCGTCGAGACTCTGCTGGTGCATGAGAACATCGCCGGGCGTTTCCTGCCTGCGCTGAGCAAGCAGATGGCGGAAAGCGGCGTGACGCTGCACGCTGACGCGCGGTCGCTGCCGGTACTGCAGAACGGCCCGGCGAGCGTAGAGCCGGTGAAGGCCGAGCAGTACGACGACGAGTTTCTGTCGCTGGATCTGAACGTCAAAGTCGTTGCCGATCTCGATGACGCCATCGCGCATATCCGCCAGCACGGTACCCAGCACTCGGATGCCATCCTCACCCGCACCCTTAGCCACGCAAATCGTTTTATCAACGAGGTGGACTCTTCTGCGGTGTACGTGAATGCCTCCACCCGCTTTACCGACGGCGGCCAGTTTGGTCTCGGCGCGGAGGTCGCGGTTAGCACCCAGAAGCTGCACGCGCGCGGCCCGATGGGCCTTGAAGCGTTGACGACCTATAAGTGGATTGGTTTCGGCGACGATACTATTCGTGCTTAAAGCCAGACGGGTGATGCAAAAGTAGCCGGTTGATTCATAAGGCCATTGACGCATCACCCACTTAGTTTTAACCTTTTACCCCGTGATTCACGCTCGTGGACATGTCCTTTCAGGGCCGATATAGCTCAGTTGGTAGAGCAGCGCATTCGTAATGCGAAGGTCGTAGGTTCGACTCCTATTATCGGCACCATCACAAAAAATCATTTAAAATCAATAAATAATAATTAAAATCCGTTTTTCATTGATCTATAAGAATCGATAAATCCCCCAATAGCGACCTGGCTGATGATGAAATCTCCCGACAGCGGGTATCCCAGCCGCAGCTTTATGGCCGCTATTGTCCTAAAGCTCGCACAGCCAGTTCCAGCAAGCTGGCAGCGGTCATACAGTCTCTAATTCAGTTTTCCCCCTGGTTAAAATGGCTTTCGAGGCGTTACAATTCCCGCAAATCTTCCGCTAAGGGCTTCTCAATGGACGACGAAAAATTACGCGCCTACCTTAAAGCGATTGGTATGGGGTGCTTTGTGACGTATTACGACAGGTTTGCCAGCGCAGCTGTTTCACGCGCGGACCTTATTGAACTGCTGCATACTCAGGAAGGGTACACGGAAAAAAGCGGTGGAAGCCGCACCAGTAAAGCAAGGGCAATTATTGCCGCAGGGGCAAGTGAAGATGCATTAAGGCTGATTATTGCGTCTAATCGGGTGAACGATGATTTAAGAGATGCGGCGCGAAAATTACTGATGAAAAACTTTGTCTAAAACCAGCGTAACATCGGCTACTCCCTGCCCTCATTGGTTATCGCAACATATCCGTGAAGGCCGTAGGTTAGTTTTCTGTTATCTCCCCTCCTCCCTCAAAAATCATTCAGACACCGCTACGGCGATTTGTTTTTTTAACGTTAAAGCTGCGTTTTTGCGCTTTCCAGGGATGGCAGGATTGTTGTGGCAAAGCCGCCTTGACTATTCAATCCGCCTCACCTCGGGATGCTTTTCCGTCGCGGCCTCGTGAAAAATATCATCCAGCCAGCCGGGAATCTCGGTTTCGGTAAGATCGTCGGGAATAATAACCTCATACAGGCGGGAAAACTTTCGCTCCGTCAGGTCAGCACGAAATACCAGCCAGCGTTCACCTTCGCGCTGAACCCCTATATGTCGACCAAATACGTCATAAATCAGCATCATTACTTTCTTTTAGCTCCGCGTTGATCCCTTCTTTTCCTACCTTAGCTGAATCCCCATGCAAAACGAAGACGTTCGTTTTAGCGAATTGAACGGCAATAAGCCGCAGCCGCACCTCAATGCACCCCTGCGTATTCCCTGACATCCATCAATTTTTTATCCGCTACTTCACCCTGAAATCACACTTTGTTACACCATATTTCAGAGGTGACACATTTTAAAAACAGGATTATTCTGCTCCTACTTTTTTTAACCCTCTGAGAATTCAATGAATAAAATAATCTTCGCGGCGGTAATTCTTTCTTCAGCTCTTCTTGGCGGCTGCGCCTCGGTCCCTTTAGCCGGCAATGCTGAAAATGCGACGGCTAAATCATTCCCCGCGCCGGAAAGCGGTAAGGCCGGTCTCTACGTGTACAGGGACAGCTTTGTCGGAAAAGCGCTTAAAAAAGACGTTTATCTTGATGGGCGCTGCCTCGGAGAGACCGCCGACAGGGTCTTTTTCTATCAGCAAATATCGGCCAGCCAGCCGCATACGCTGGGGACAGAATCTGAGTTCTCGCCAAATAACCTGACGCTCAACGTCGCCCCGGGCAAGAACTACTTTGTTCGCCAGTACATTAAAATGGGCGTTTTCGTCGGCGGAGCCGGGCTGGAACAGGTACCTGAAAGCGAAGGTATGCGCGTCGTTTCCAAACCGGAAGTTAAGCTAGCGGTACCGGGTAAGTGCGATAACTAATCGGCGACGATTGTATGCTGCTGACATCCAGCCCTATCGGCGGCTGGATGCCGGCGTAATCATCATCAGGGTGCGTCAACCCACGCTAAGCGCAGCGAATAAGCTCGTCGGCGCCTGGTAACCGGAAGGATATCTCTCTTTATCGCAGGCCAGCGGGCTCTGGATGTACAAAATAACGTATTCGTTTAAAAAGGCGATGAGAACCTAATAGACGGAGAACGTAGCGGACTGAACGAGAAATTTAACCATAATATCCTGGCGGTTTTATCTTAAACCAGAGCATGGTTATTACGCGTGCTTAAATCATTAATTGAAACAGTGCCGGAAGAATAGCGTTGATAAGACGGAAAATTAATCCGTGACGCCATTAAGCTTCCGGTACCTGAGCGGCGGCAAGCTATAGTTATTTGAAAAAACTCGGGTAAAGGTCTGTTGAGAATCAAAACCATACTTAAAGGCGATTTCCATTATCGTGTCGTCGGTCTCTATAAGATCTTTTGCCGCGCGGGAGAGTCGCCGATCGCGAATATACTTGCCAAGGCTAATGCGTTTAACCTGAAAAAATACCCGCTGAAGATGCCACTTAGAGTAACCCGCCCGCGCAGCAACATCCTCGATCCTCAGCGGTTTATGTAAGTTTGAATCAATCCTTGGCTTATCTCATCGATGATGTCTTCTGTTTTGAACATAAATAGACGCTCATTATGAAAGGGTTATGATATGACATCATCCTTCTCAGGATACATATGATCTATTTGTATATTTCTGCTACGCCGTGCAGTCGATTATTTCCTGTTGTTGACAGGATTTTGAACGACGTAGCCCCCTGCTCATCTGCCTTACGAGACAGCGCATTCGATAAGTCATCCAGCGTATAGGCGTTGCTGGCCGAGACTACGCCAATTTTCTCCTTGCCGTCGGCATGGTTAATTTCCTGCGCGGCAGATGCGGCATTTACTGAAATGAACCCCATGAGCAATGTGGTAATAAGCAGTGCTTTCATATCCAATACCTCTTATAAACTGTATGTTTGAAACTGAACTCGTATCAGGAGGAACGTCCTGCGTCTGTATATTTAAATATACAGATCGAAGCTGTCATAAGACTGACCGCTATATGACAAAATTGTCAGGGTTATTAAATCGATGTGGCCCGTTTGGAAACAGGTTTAGCTCGTTAATAACGCACTCTGGCTCTTCATTGAGGGGCATATTGTCCATATCTAAGACTCCCTCGTTTCTTTGCGGACTGTCGTTCCTGAGAGCCGCAAACAGCGGCGAGAGATCCGCCTGCTCTTGCCCTTGCTCGGCCACCAGCTCGAAGGTCTTATTTTTTGCCACATCGCTGGTCAGGGCGCTCACCAGCACCCGGGCGATTTGAGCTCTGGATATCACGCCATCATCCGGCGTTCCGGCGTGGCGCCGATCGCCCTGGCGCCAATACGCCCCTGCCCATCTGAACCGAGCGTAAAAATAACGGCATCAATATCTTTCGCCATATCGGTCAGCGTTTCGGGCAGCGAAACGTCGCCGTAAAAAGTTTGCATGACGTTATCCTTCGGCTGTTGGGTGGGAAAAGCATAACGCAAAGCAATTTATTCGATTAGATAGGGTAATTAGCCAGGGTTTATTAGATGAGTTCATCAATACGGCTGACGTCGGCGTGCAATCATGCGATCAGCCGCTATTTTTCCAGGCTCACCCTTCGCCCTGGATTATTAACCGCCCGTTTATCTGAGGCAGGAAATATACTTTTCGCCTGAACGACGCACGATTTCATCGGCGTTTTGCGTAATGTCCTTTCCTTCAAACGCGCCGTAGAGTTTTTTAAATTTGACCGTACCCAGGCGTTGGATAATGTCGCTGACCGCTGCGGCTGGCAACGGCAGCATGTTAGGGTAGCTCCACATAAAGGAGACGGCATGCGCGCCAGGGGTGACCTGGACGATATCGCCCGAAAGCACTACGCCCTCATCTCGCATCCAGTGCAGAACACAGCCGCCGGCAAAGTGCCCTCCGAGACGTATCACATTGACGTCACGAGTCAGACTTAGGCTGTCGCCTTCCCAAAAGGTAATCCAGGGGCTATCGCGCATGACCCATTTGCTATCACTGGCATGAAGGTAAATCGGGACGCTAAATTCTTCAGCCCAATCCTGCATGGTGGTGTAGTAATGCGGATGCGATATCGCGATGGCCTTCAGCCCGCCCAGGGACGTTATTAGCATTTTCGTGGCGTCGTCGAGCGTGGCAATGCAGTCCCATAGAATATTGCCCTGCGGAGTACGCAGAATAAACGCGCGCTGATCGATCGCAAAATCAGGAACGGTGCGGATGCTGAGGAGCTCGCCGTCGTGTTGTTGCCACTTATTTGCGTGCGTCGCGCAAAGGACGTCAAAATCGATCCATTTCTGCCCGCTAGCGGGGACATACTGGCGTTCATCTTCGCAGATATTACACTGCTGCGGGCGGGAATCGGTTATCTCATAGGATGTGCCACAGGTTTTGCATAAAACGATCATTGGATCCTCCTTATTTTTTCGCCTGAGCCAGCGGCAAGGGAGCAGAGCCCGGCCGCGCATCGGATAAAAAAACACAGTCAGCATGGCACACAGATACACAAGGATGTGCCCGTTCGTGCTGCCGCTTAGCGAGGATGGTCAAAACAGGCAAAGAGGGCTCTCCGGGCTTCCTCTCATGCTTTTTCAGATTTATAGCGCGCTTCAAGTTTGTCGAGGAAAATGAATAAAGCCTCGTTCATTTCGCTGTAATCGTGCGCACGAAGTTCTTCCGTGGTGTTCACGAAGCGGTGTGCTTCGGTGCGGCTCAGATCTGGCTCAGAATGAGCAATCAGGAGCTCTACAACATCCAGCGTCAGTTCCATATGACACTGGAAACCATAGACACGATCCGAATACGAAACGATTTGGCGCGGGCAGCCCTCGCTATAAGCAATGATTTTCGCATCCGGCGTCAGGCCCGGCATATCGTTATGCCAGTGCCCGACTTCAAGAGTCTTACCAAAGTGAGAGAACATCTCATCCTTGCAGCCCTCATCAGTCAGAGCGATCGGGAACTTACCGATCTCTTTCTCCGGGCTGTGTGCAAACGATGCGCCCAGAGCTTCACCGATCAGCTGCGAGCCGAGACAGATGCCGATAACAGCTTTGCCGGTTTTAACAGCAGAAGCAATCAGCGTCTGCTCAGCCTCAGAGTCGAAATGCGGGCACTCTTCCAGCGTAGTGGCTGGATCTTGCGGACCGCCCATAACGATTAAGAAATCGATGCCTTCGGCGTCCACTGGCAGCTCATCGCCTGCATACACGCGAGTGAAAGTCACATCATGGTCGCGATTTCTCGCCCATGTCTCATATGCTCCCGGTGCTTCAAAACTTTCATGTACGATAAAGTGTACTCGCATTAGGATATGCTCCTGAAATATCTATGATAATCTTGATTATGAATAACTCACCCATCCAGGATGCCCCTACTCCGGGTGGTTCCAGCGTCGATATCATAATTGCAGAGACAAAATCTTAAATGCCAGGAAGTATAGATAAAGCGCCAAGACATGATGAGGCAACTGGTTGGTCAAGCACCGCGATAAGCTATCGACGTGGAGAGACAGACCCTCCCCATCATCATATTGAGGGGCAACTTCTCTTTGCCACGAGGGGAGTTATGCTGGTTGAAACAGAGGGTAACCGCTGGGTAATACCTCCCCAGCGTGCATTATGGTTACCGCCTCTTCAGATCCATAGTTACAACCTGCTTTCACATACAGACCTACGGGCGATCTATTTCAGCAGCAGCCTTATCGCAAAATGCGCAAACTTTACGAAGAGTGACCAGGTGCATGTGATTACGGCTACGGCACTGGTGAAAGAGCTGATAGCCGGGTTATTCAGTGAGGACTATAGCCGACCGATCCAACGAGAAATGGCGCTGTTACTTCTGGAAATTCTTAGCGAGGCCCCACTTATCGCTGCGGAGCTTCCAATGCCGCATGATGAGCGATTATCCCGTGCAGTCAGAGAGCTATTGGTAAGACATCGTTGGGAAGCGTCTCTTAGTGACCTGGCGTTTATCGCCGCCATGTCTGAACGTACTTTCTCCCGATTATTCATCAAGGATACTGGCTTTAGTTTCAGAACATGGAAGCAGAGAGCCAGGATTTGTGCTTCGTTAGATCTTCTCGCCAATGGCATTCCCATTAAACAGGTCGCTTTCTCATGTCCGGCGTCATTTACAGCTGCGTTTCGTTCTATTTTAGGTTCAACGCCGCGCGATTTTTTGCCGTAATTCATGGCTCAAGGTCCGCTCCTCCCTCACAGCAGATCTTAAGCTCCTGCAACCAGGCCAATTTGTGGCCGAAAGAGCGATTGGCCATCACTCTTTATTTATGGCCTGAATTTTTCAAGCGCTTCAGCGGCCATCTGTGTTGTGTACGACCGCATCCATCTTGCCACCATTTTTTTGATTTCGCAGCAGCAGTGGCTGGTTGTTACGCCCGAAGAGAGCTAAGTACAAACAGCGGATTGTTGTGCTTCTTGCATTTCGCCTTACTCCCCGTCATGGAGCGCGACCCTGCAGGCCTTTCTGCTTAAATAAACGGCCGTGAAAGTAGCTCGATCCCCAGAACCATCAGGAACAGGAGAAAGCACTGTCTGAACCGCCGGGCACTGATGCGCGCCCGAATCTTCTGCCCAAACCACATGCCAGCCAGCGCCGGGACAATGGACATTAAGGACAGTGAGAATTGCTGTATATGGAAGGCATCATGCAGGTACAGCCCGGTTGCCAGTGCGATGGTAGAAACGGTAAACGACAGCCCCAGAGCCTGCACAAGTTCATCCTTGCTGAAACGAAGTGACTGAAGAAAGGGGACGGCAGGCATGACAAAGACGCCTGTAGCACCGGTAATAAGCCCCGTTATCCCCCCAACCAAAGGGGAAAGCCACATTTCCATGACCGAGGAGACGACAAATGCTGGAGAAATCAGGGCGTAAGCTGCATAAACGACAAGCGCAGCACCCAGTCCGAATGCTGACCAGATCGGGTTTACGCTTATCATCAGCGAAGCCCCCCCTACCGTACCAACAGCGATCGCTAGCATCATCAGCCAGAGTCGACGAATAACCAGCATGACCGAGGGCCCGGCGAAGAGCTGCAGCACGTTGGTGACAAAGGAAGGGAGAACCAGTAACGCTGCTGCGACGGGCAACGGCATAAAAATGCCAAGCAGCGCCATCGCCACCGTGGGCAGACCCATTCCGGTCACGCCCTTCACGAAGCCGGCAAGAATGAAGATCGGTATCAGATAAAGATAAAGCGGTTCGCTCACAACGTTGGTCCTGTATTGGCGTTTCTCCCATTCAAACAATTCGGGGAGAGATGGACAATCTGGTAAATAAGCACCATGCTTCGGAGATTCCGAAGGTGCAAGAGACGACCGCAATGAGAATGGATATTGCCGACATGAAGCTTTTCACTTGTATCGCTGATGCTGGAAGCATCACGCGCGGAGCCAGACAGGCCAACCTGGCACTGGCTTCAGCAAGTGAACGGCTGAAAAACATGGAAGAAGATGTCGGTGTGACGCTCGTTGTACGTCATGCCAGAGGTGTGAGTCTGACCGAAGCCGGTGAGGTTCTCGACAGGCACGCGCGTCAGATTTTGTCACAGCATCAACGACTTAATGCCGAGCTAAAAGCCTTTGCCACAGGTGTCAGAGGTAAAATCACGCTGTATGCCAACACCGCAGCGATGGCCGAATTTTTGCCGGCCAGGCTGCTCCCGTGGCTTTCACAACATCCAGAAATTTCAATCGAACTGGAAGAAAGAACCAGTGTGGACATAGTGAATAATATTGCCACCGGCATCGGCGAAGCTGGATTAGTTTCGGACGCAGTGAATGCCGGTGAGCTAACGCTGGAGCCTGTTGCGGATGACAGGCTGGTTCTCATCGTTCCAGTAAAGCACTCTCTCGGCATCCATGATGAAATTTCCCTGACAGAAATAGTTAAGGAGCCATTTATAGGACTATACCCCGGCAATGCCCTACAGGATCATATCACCGGACATGCCGCCGATCTCGGGCATAGCCTGACATACCGCATCAGGATGAGCAGCTTTGAAGGTTTCTGCGAGATGGTCAGCAACGGGATCGGCGTGGGAATATTGCCTGAGTCAGTTGCAGATCGCTTCCAGCAGAAATTTAGCTACCGAAAACTGCTTTTAACCGACAGTTGGGCGAAAAGAAAAATCTGCATTTGCTACAGAGACCGAGCATTGCTGAGCCCGGCCATGAGAAAACTGCTCACTTTTTTAAAAGACGCTGAGCACTGAATGGAATGGTTCTCACATCGGGACAGCGCATAATCCGGCTGGCCAAGACTGCAGCAGATAAAACATGCCCGGAGCGATACCGTCCGTCATTTTATGAACGCTAATGCTGGCCTCAGTACAGGAAGTAGCGATATATCGCCGCCGTTACCCCGACATTCAGCAGCACGCTGATAAAAAAATAACGCCTGAAGGGCTGCTTTTGCGTCTTATGGCGAAAGAGCTGCTGGCCCGCTATCGCCCCCGGCCATCCGCCCGCCAGCCCAAAAATAAGCAGTGTCAGCTCAGGGACTCTGCGCCAGGCCCTGCGGGCCGCCATTTTATCGACGCCATAAATCGCCAGCGTCAGCGCGTTAACCAGTAAGAACCACGTTGCCAAAGCGTGAGGAAGAAATAAGCAGCTCAGGGCCGCTAAGCCGAGAAGAAGATAGCAAAAGCGATTGAGGTTCATTGATCCGAGGTAACGTTTATAAGCCGAAACAGGAAGGCCACTATACCCCTTCCTGCTCAGAAGCGGTAAGGCGCAACGTTCAACGCGTGACTTTCGATCTGCGGTTAATTACCTGGCGCGCGACCTTTACTTGCGGTATAGGCTTCCTTGACCCGAGCGCGCCCTGCTCCACAGCTCATCGTCAGAGAGCGTGGTTTGAATAAGCTCTATCGGCACGCCGCTGTCGTTAATCACCGCCACAAAATAGTCATCAACGGGCTCGTACGGCCCGAGAATTACCTCCTCTCCGCGTATGGCGGCAGCCAGGTCATCAACCTTAAATGCCACGTGCGGGACCGTTTTCAGCAGGATATGCAGCGGATAGTCCGGCGTAAAGCGGTGCCACTGGACGCGAAACTTTCCCGGATTGTCGCAGGTATACATCCCGGCCTTCTCGCTGAACGCGCCCTTCTGCTCCCCGTCCTGCAGAGGTATGCCAAAATGATGAAATACGTAGTCAATTTCAGGCTTCATGGTAAATACTCTCTTCATTCAAAACGCAATATGAAAACGCCGCTCTGGCATATCGCCGCTTAGCCTCCGCGCTGGCGGCGCGCTAAGCGCGGCTGCCTAAATCGCGATCCTCCCGCTCTCCAACGAGAAGGTGGGTCAGCTCATCGCAGCGCACGATGCGCCCGGATGCCAGGGTAAAGCGCGCCATCACCGCAATTTCGCTCCGCTGGCCGCTTTTTTTATCCACTTTGACATGGTGATGAGTGAACACCGTATTCCTATCGCCGGCAATGGCCAAAATCGAGAGGCTCATTCTGGTCGTCAGCGTTTTAAGTAACGCCATATGCCCGACGAAGCCCGGGTAGTCGAGGCGCTTGCCGTCCACCTGCTGCTGATAGTCAGGGGAGAAATAGCGGGCAATCTTATCCTCCTCATGCTGAGGGTTCGTAATGATTTCGCGCAGGGCGTCGATAACGGTCTGGGTTTCCTGGCTCATTTGATTCCTTAGTGAGTGTATGTCGCGCGGTACCGGGTTGAATTAAGGTTAGAAGATCGCGCCCGTGGTACGATAGCCGTATTCGGACATGATATACGGCCAATCAGCCATGATGATGCGCATCGAAACCTTTGATTATCAGCGAGGCCACGTCACCGAGTGGCACGAGCATGACGGCGGTCAGCTCTACTGGCTTACAACCGGCATCATGGTCGTTGAAACCGACCAGGCGCAGTGGACGGTCACGCCGGGCTCCGTGGGATGGTTTCCCGCCGGCCTTCGACACAGGGCCCAGGTGCCGGGCCGGCTCAGCGGGACAAGCCTCTACCTTCACGCATCGACCTGCGCGGGGCTGCCGCCAACGCCCGGGATCTACGGTACCGATAGCTTCATTCAGGCCCTGCTGGAGCGCCTGTGCGCCGGCCCCCGGCCGGGCCTTCCCGCGGATTACTCCTCCAGCCTGCTGTCGCTGCTGGCGGCTGAAATCACCAGTGCGGTCGAGCTTCCGCTGCAGCTGCTTTTGCCGACCGATCGTCGCGCGCGTAACGTTGCCGACCGGCTGCTCGCCCATCCGGACAGCCCGCAGAGCCAGGCGCAGCTGGCCCAGCGCTGGGGCCTCAGCGTTCGCTCTCTCAGCCGCCTGTTCCGCGAACAAACCGGCCTGAGCTTTTGCCAGTGGCGACAGCAGGCGAAGGTGGTCACATCGCTCCAGTGGGTGCTGGCAGGGGAGCCGATCGCCGAGGTCGCCGCGCGCAGCGGCTACGCCAACGTCAGCGCCTTTATCGAGGTATTTCGCGAACGCTTTGGCCGCACGCCCGGCCAGCTTCAGCTCGCCAGCGCCAAATCCCCTCCTGTCGGCGGCTAGCGCCCGCGCGCTCCGGCAAAAAGAGTGCCGCCGCTAAACCGGCTAAAGCACCGGTTTAGCGGCGCATTACGCCATTGACAGCGCTAACTGTAACGTTACACTAAACCGTTGTAGTTTATGAATCCCATCAAAAAAGCGATGCTGAAGGCGACGAAGACTCTGCCATTCACAAATTGCTGCAAAGGAGATGTATGGCAAACATTCGTGATGTCGCAAAGCACGCCGGCGTTTCGGTGAGTACCGTATCCAACGTGCTTAACGGACGCACCGATCAGATGCGCGTTGAAACCCTGGCGCGCATCCAGCACAGCATGCAGGCGCTGAACTACCTGCCGAATCGCGTCGCCCAGCAGCTAAAAACGGGGCAGGCAAAAATGATCGGCCTGCTGGTGCCCTCGATCGTTAATCCCAGCTTTGCCTCGCTGGTGCGCGAAGTGGATCTGGCGGCGAAAAAGCGCTTCTATCGGGTGCTGATCGGCAATACCTATCGGCAGATTGAAGAAGAAGAGGCCTTTATTGCCGATATGTTTGCCCACGGCGTGCGCGGGATCATCGTCGCCGCCTGCGACATTGAAAAGCCGCATTTTGCCCAGGCCGCCGCGCAGGGCATGATGATGGTCAACTATGACAGCCGGATGCCCACCGGGGCTGAATCTGGCGGCCTGGCGCTCGACAGCGTCTCTATGGATAACATCGAAGCAGGCCGCATGGCCGCCGAGCATCTTATCGCCCGCGGATGTCGGCGCCTGATCTTCACCACCGTCGCCGGCATGACCTCCAGTCGGGCGCACAAAATTGAAGGCTTTCTTAGCGCGGTGCGCCGCCACGGCCTTTTTTACGACGGGATGATTGTCGAAGAGAAAACTATGGCGGCCTACGGCGATACCGAAATGACCGAGCTGGGCCGTTCGCTGGCGAAAAAGATCTGCCAGCAGTCGCAGCGTCCTGACGGGGTGGTCGCCATTAACGATGCGCTGGGCATTGGGCTGATGGCCGGCCTGCACGAGGCCGGGATCAGCGTCCCGGGGGAGATCTCGATTATTGGCATTGATAATATCCCGCTCTCCGGGCTGGTTTATCCCGGTCTGACCTCCATCATGCCGCCGCTGGCGGAGATGGCCGAGGTGATGGTCGAGCGGTTAATTGAGCGGATAGAGAACTCGACGCTTTCGCCGGCAGAGTTTCTGTTCCCTCCCGCGCTGGTCCGTCGGCAATCGGTACGCGAGGCGCCCGCGTCCTGAGGCAGGCGCGTTCCGCTGCGATAAAAGAGAAGCGCCCGAGCGCTTCTCTTTTTTCATACCAGCGTCGGCCCGACGGTGAGCAGAATATTGGCAAAGCGTCGGGTTTCGCCAGAGGCGATGGCTAACAGCGTATCCGACGATTTGGCCTGCGCGTAAAAGGCGTTGCGCTCAATATATTCAAGCTCGGTCGCCGGCGTCAGAACCTGGCGATATTCGCGCGCGATAGTATTATCAAACTCGGGGGGGCTGGCCATCAGCGTCGCTTTTTCAACGCTAATATAGCCAAGGATTTTTTGCAGGATCGTCACGCTGCCAATTAAGCCGGGGGAAAAGTTCAGGTACACAATCCGCGCCTGCGCTGCGCTATTGGTCAAAATAGAATAATTAGCATCGGCAATAAGAATATTGGCCTTATGCCCGCACAGCGCCAGCGCCTGGAGTAAATCAGGATGGATAATATCGGACTTAATCATCAATACGCTCTCTTAATACGGGCGGCGTTAACCGCCCGGCTTTCCGCTATGCCCGGTAAATACCGCCGTTAATATCGATTGTCGCCCCGGAAATAAAGCCATTGTACTCGGAGGCAAGGAAACAGATGGCTCTCGCGACATCCTCCGGCGTGCCCGCCCGTCCCAGCGGGATCTCCTGGACCGTGCGATCGGCCGATTCCTGGGTGGTGTGCTGGTTATGGAAACGCGTTCCCAGAATCAGTCCCGGAGCGACCGCGTTGACCCGAATGCCAAACGCCCCCAGCTCGGCGGCAAGCGATCGCGTCCACGTCAGCACCGCGCCTTTCGTCGTGGAGTAGACCAGCGAGCCCGAGTGCCCGCCGGAGCGCCCGGCCAGCGAGGCCAGATTGACGATGCTGGCGCCGTCCGCGGCGGACTTCAGCCACGGCAGCGCCTGCTGGGTCACGTTGAGCATGGTGGTCATATTGACGTCAATAACGGTCCGCCAGAAGTGGGCGTCAATCTCGCCGAGCCACTTGCGCCCGATGATGCCGCCGACGTTGTTGATCAAAATATCGATACCGCCTAAAAACTCTGCCGCCTCCGCCACGCAGCGGGCGGCGTCCGCCTCATCGGTCAAATCGGCACGGCCGCAGGCCGCTTTGCGCCCTTTTTGTTCGGCAATCGCCATCAGCTCTTTGGGACCCTCTTCGCCGCTGAAATAGTGAATATAAATATCGCATCCCGCCTCAATTAATTTTCTTGCGGTCTCTTTTCCAATACCCTGTTCAGCACCGGTAATAAATACTTTTTTTGCCGTTAACAATCCCATTTCAGACTCCTGTTATTCAGACTCAACGCCACCAGAAAATAATATTTATCGCCTCAGGCAATTTTGGAACGTGGACGTCCCTGCCCCCTGGCATAGTAAATTTCAGCTTCCGGACAATTATTTCGGCGGCATAGCAGCGGTGCCGCCGCTTGGTACTCGATTAACGCAACGCTTAGTAACCCGCCAGCCCCGGCAGCCAGGTGGTTAACGGCGGCACCATCGCCACGATAATGATGCCGACCAGAACCACCGCCAGGTATTTCGCCATCGGCCGGATCACGTGCTTCATCTCCACGCCGCAGATGGCGCAGGTGGTATATAAGCCCAGCCCAATGGGCGGTGAAAATAGCCCAAAGCCCATTGCCAGAATCATGATGATGCCGAAATGCAGCGGATTGAATCCAAGCTGCACGGCAATCGGCACCAGAATCGGGGCAAAGATAATCAGGGCCGGCGCGCCTTCCAGCACCGCGCCGAAGATAATCAAAATCACGATGGTGAGCAGCAGGAACAGCCAGGCCCCCTGCTCAACGCCAATACCGACCAGCAGCCCGGCGATTTGCTGCGGGATCATCTGGATGGTCAGCGCGTAGGAGAGGCTGGTAGCGCAGGCGACGATAAACAACAGCACCCCGGACATCGCGGCGATATCAATAAACATCTTCACCGTGGCCTTAAACGTCAGCTCGCGAAAAGCCAGCCGGCCGACCACGATGGCGTAGATCACCGCAAAGGCGGAGATCTCGGTCGAGGTGGCGATCCCCATCATCACGCCGCGGCCGATCATAAAGATCATCACCAGCCCAACGGCGGCGCCAAGATAGAGCTGAGCGCGCGGGCGCAGTACGGGATAGGCCTCGCTGACGTTAATTTTGCCGCCAAAGCGGTTGGCGGCAATCATCAGCAGCACCAGCAGACAGGCCGCGGGCACCAGGCCGGCAATAAACAGCGCCCCGATCGAGATATTGGCCACAAAGCCCATCACGATCAGGTTTACGCACGGTGGAATGGTTTCGGCCATCACCGCAGAGGCGGCGAAAACGCCGGCCGCCTCCTCTCCGTCCTGCTTCGCCCGCCGTACCGCCGGCATCAGCACTCCGCCCACCGCGGCGACGTCCGCCAGCTTGGAGCCTGAAATACCCGAGAAGAAAGCCATCGACAGGACGGTGGTCATGTTTAAACCGCCGCGAAAGCGCCCCATTCCCCGCACGATAAGCTCCACGAGGCGCGTGGACATGCCGTTGATCTCCATCGCCGCGCCGGCGAGCAGGAAGAAGGGGATCGCCAGCAGGACAAAGTGATCGACCCCGGCCGCAACCTGCTGGGAGAAGAAGACAAACGGCAGCGACGGATCGCAGATAAAGAACACCATCGCCGACATGCCGAGGGTGAAGGCAATCGGCACCCCGGCGAGAATACCGAGGAGGAAGCAGATAAGCATCAGCCCCGCCGCCGCGCTGGCCGGGTCGGCCATCAGCGACAGCTTGACGTAGCCAAGCGCGGCGAGCGCGAGGATCCCGGCACCGCTGAGCAGCACGACCCTGGCGCGTTCACGTAAGGCAAGCTCCAGCGCGGCGACCATCATCACCAGCGAGCCGATCAGCACCGGGATCACGTAGATGACCTGCGGTAAACCGGTTTCGGTGGTCTGCACCCGCGCGGCCTGAACCAGGTCATAGCTGGAGACGACCAGCCCGACGGAAACCAGAAACAGGATCCAGCGGCTGGCGTGCACCACGTACGGCCGGACGTGCTGCGGCAGAAAGCGCAGGAACAAATCGACGCCGATATGCCCCCCTCTTGCCGTCGACGTGGCGACGCCAAAAAAGACCAGCGCAATCATCAGCGCCCGCGCCACCTCTTCCGCCCAGTGAATCGGGGAGTGCAGCGCATAGCGCCAGATAACGGAGGCGAAAACCACCAGCACGTTGATAAACAGCACCAGCGCCCCGGCCCAGGCGGTCAGGGTCGTCAAAAATCGACTTAGCCTGCCGAGTAGCGCCAGCGCGACGCACTCATCCTTTGCTTTAATAGAGATATCAGCCATCTTGAACTCTCTGTGTAAGGTCATGGACATCATCACAGGCTCGCCGCGACGGGCGGGCGAGCCGACGCTCTCCGCTACTGCTGGCTCTCCGGCGCCGCGGCGGTAATCTCATCAACGATAGGTTTCATATCCGGGTACTGGCCAAGGAACGCCTGCCAAACCGGCTGCACCTGCTGATAGAAATAGCGGCGATCGGTTTCGCGGAAGGTTACGCCCTTGGCCTCCAGGTTCTTAATGGCCTCCTGCTCTTTTTTACCGGCCTGCTGGCGTTCGTAGTCGGTCGCCTCTTTGGCCGCAGCCAGCACCTCGCCGCGCAGCTCCGCCGGGATCTGCTCGAAGCTTTTCTTGTTCATGGCGATCATCAGCGGGTTGTAGCTATGGCGGGTCAGAGTGCCATTTTTGACAATTTCATAATATTTGCTCGAGTAGATCGTCGGGGCGTCGTGCTCTACGCCGTCAATCACCCCCATCTGCAGGCTCGAATAGACTTCTCCTCCCGGCATCGGAATCGCCACCGCCCCCATATGGTTCAGGGTGGCGATAAAGTTAGGCACCGGCAAAACGCGGATTTTGAGATTTTTTAAATCTTCAGGTTTTTCAATGACCTTCTTGGTATAAATATTGCGCGCGCCGAGGTTATAGCCGTAACCCAGCACCATCACGTTAGCCTTATTCATCATCAAAGCCGCCAGCTTTTCACCCGCTTTGCCGTCGAGGGTTTTGCCCACCTGAGCGTAATCTTTAAATAAGTAGCCGAGATCCAGGACGCCAATTTCAGGGACCAGCGTGGCCCAGATGGAGGTCCCAGAGATCATCATATTGATTGCGCCAATGCGCACCTGCTGGGTGGCGTCCGCCTCTTTCCCCAGCATGCCGTTAGGAAAATAGTTCAGCTTGATCTGCCCTTTCAGTTTTTCATTGTTATTCAGGTTGTCCTGAAAGCGGCTGAACCAGATGTAGTGGGCCGATGATTCATCCGCGGGCAGCGAAGAGTAGACCCGAAAATTAAGCGCCGCGTGGGCCAAAGAGGTCACGGCGCCGCCGGCTAACAGGGCCGTGCCCAAACATGCAACGGCAAAAATACGACTTACTGAACAAAACGGTTTCATTTTCATCATCGTTATCCTTTCACGTCCCGTTGAGATAGATGTCACCCTCTCAGGCCTTGTTGAATCGGCGGGGGAGTTAAACAAAAAAGTAGCTTCACGCGCCTACTGTAACGTTTTAGTGTAACGTTACAGAAACTATCCGGCACCCTGGCTAAAAGCAAGGTGCTTAACGGGATCCTGGCGGATGAGATGTGATTTTTGTGGCGGACATCGCTAATTTGCGCCCGGGTGTTACACAGTGAAAAGCAGGTCGTGGCTGTTTAGTCACTGTTTAGCGCAGAGAGGGAGGAAGGGAGAGTGTGTGGCGCCGCGACGGCCCTGCGCCAGCGGCAGAGCGTTTGGCCCCACCGCACCGGCGGCTATTCGCTGGCGCAAATAGCGCGGCCGGCAGATGGGCGCTCTCCTCACCGGCGAGGAGCGTCAGGCGGCAAAATAGAACCATGCGGTCTTAATAAGCTGATTCTCAACCTCAAAAACCGCCATACTCTCAATCGGCTCCGCGGAGAGTCCGTAAATCAGCTCGTGGTCGAAAACCTTATTGCCGATAACGGTACGGAAAATAAGCTCCGCCCGCAGTTCAGCAACGTTAAAACGCTGGTTGACGTAAAACTCCCTTAACGCCGGAATGCCGACCATCGCGGGGGTTTCGGCCGGCATGCGGTACGCTTTGAAATCTTCGGAAAAGCAGGCAATAAATTGATTAATATCGTGGGCGTTGTAGGCCTTAAACTGCTTCTCCACCGGGCATTCCATGACGCTTTCCTTTTCACTATAGATAATTATAAATGCACAATAACTGAATTTTTATTCAAACTCCAACCCCTATTTTTGTCACTTATATCCCGCCAGCGCTCTTCTTTACGTCCAGTCACCCCGCTGCACCAGCGGCTCTCTTTTAACGCCCCGGATCACAAAAAAACAAACAATCAGCGCAATTAATGCGCATCTTTTAAAAATGTAGATATTTTTAAGTTATGGCTACGAAATCAATATTGCCGAGCCGGACCTACCGCGAGGATCGATTCTGATGAATACGTTCACTGCCGTAAAATCCCATCCCGACGATAGCGCCAGCAGCAACGGCGGGTTCACTATCGTCCCCTCTGCCCACTCGCCGCGGCTGCTGGAGCTCACCTTTTCCGCGCAGACTGCCCGCCAGTTTATGCAGCAGGTCGCGCAGTGGCCGGTGCAGGCGCTGGAATATAAATCCTTCCTGCGCTTTAAAATTGCGAAGGTCCTCGACGATCTCTGCGCCGGCCAGCTGCAGCCGCTGCTGTACGACACGCTGCTGGATCGCCGTCAGGGGGCGCTGCTGATCGGCGCGGAAGGGATCGATAGCGTGGCCCAGGCCGATGAGATGGTGAAGCTGGCAACGGCGGTTGCCCATCTGATTGGCCGCTCCAACTACGACGCCATGAGCGGCCAATACTACGCCCGCTTTGTGGTGACTAACGTCGACAGTTCAGACAGCTACCTGCGGCAGCCGCATCGCGTCATGGAGCTGCATAACGACGGAACCTACGTCGAAGAGATCACCGACTACGTGCTGATGATGAAAATCGACGAGCAGCATATGCAGGGCGGAAACTCCCTGCTGCTGCATCTTGACGACTGGGAGCATCTGGAGCGCTATTTCAGCCATCCGCTGGCCCGTCGCCCGATGCGCTGGGCCGCACCGCCGAGCAAAAACGTCAGCCACGACGTCTTCCATCCGGTGTTCGACGTCGACCGCCAGGGCCGCCCGGTGATGCGCTATATCGATCAGTTCGTGCAGCCAAAAGATTTTGCCGAAGGCATCTGGCTAAGCGATCTTTCCGATGCCCTGGAAAACAGCCAGAACATCCTCTCCGTTCCGGTGCCGGTGGGCAAACTGCTGTTGATTAACAATCTGTTCTGGCTGCACGGCCGCGACCGCTTTACCGCGCATCCGGATCTGCGCCGGGAGCTGATGCGCCAGCGCGGCTACATCAGCGATGCTAATCACCGCTGCCGGCCCCATCAGTAAGCGCTATCAGTCGAAGGAACCGCGTGGATGTATGATTTTGTGATTATTGGCGGCGGCATTATCGGCATGTCGACCGCCATGCAGCTGCGGGAGGTCTACCCGGACGCCAGAGTTGCGCTGCTGGAGAAAGAGTCCGCGCCGGCCTGTCATCAGACCGGCCGCAATAGCGGCGTGATTCATGCCGGGGTCTACTACACCCCCGGGAGCCTCAAAGCGCAGTTCTGCCTTGCCGGCAATCGGGCAACCAAAGCCTTTTGCCAGCGGCACGGCATCCGCTATGACGTCTGCGGAAAAATGCTGGTCGCCACCTCGCCGCTGGAGATGGCGCGGATGCGGGCGCTGTGGGATCGCACCGCGGCCAACGGCCTGCAGCGCGAATGGCTTAGCGCGGAGGCGCTGCGCGAGCGGGAGCCGAATATTACCGGCACCGGCGCCATTTTTGTCCCCGCCAGCGGGATCGTCAGCTATCGCGAAGTTACCGAGACGATGGCAAAAGCCTTCGTCGCCGGCGGCGGGGAAATTGTCTACGCCGCCGAGGTTAGCGCCCTGAAAGAGCACGCCGCCGGCGTGGTCGTCTACACTAAACAGGGACAGGAGTTTGAAGCCGCCACGTTAGTGAGCTGTAGCGGCCTGATGGCCGACAGGGTGGTCAAAATGCTCGGCGTCGATCCCGGTTTTATTGTCTGCCCGTTTCGTGGGGAGTATTTCCGCCTGGCGCCTCAGCATAACCAGATAGTGAATCATCTGATCTACCCGATACCCGACCCGGCGATGCCGTTTCTCGGGGTCCACCTCACCCGCATGATTGACGGCAGCGTGACCGTGGGCCCGAATGCGGTGCTCGCCCTGAAGCGTGAAGGCTACCGCAAACGCGATTTTTCACTCTCCGATACCCTGGAAATCCTCGCTTCGCCCGCTATTCGCCGGGTGCTGCAGGGCAACCTGCGATCGGGCTTAGGCGAAATGAAAAACTCCCTGTGCAAAGGCGGCTATTTGCGGCTGGTACAAAAGTACTGCCCGAGCCTCGCTCTGCAGGATCTCCAGCCTTGGCCTGCGGGCGTTCGCGCGCAGGCAGTTTCTCCGCACGGCAGGCTGATCGACGATTTTCTGTTCGTCACCACCGCGCGCTCCATTCATACCTGCAATGCGCCCTCCCCGGCGGCCACATCGGCTCTGCCCATCGGAGCGCATATCGTCGGCAAAGTACAGGCGCTGCTCGCCCGCCAGCACAGCCCCGGCCGCAGCCTGCGCGCCGCCCGTAGCGCGGACTCCGTGCTTGCCGAATACACCCGTTAAACGCTTGAAACAGGACACTATCATGCAACTCAACGACCCAACTTTGTTTCGCCAGCAGGCATTTATCGACGGCCAGTGGCGCGATGCCCTCAGCGGGGAGGTGATTACGGTCACCAACCCGGCCAACGACCAGCAGCTGGGCAGCGTGCCGAAAATGGGCGCCGAAGAGACCCACGAGGCCATTGATGCCGCCAACCGCGCGCTCCCTGCATGGCGGGCGCTAACGGCTAAAGAACGGGCCGCGATCCTGCGCCGCTGGTTCGATCTTATCATGGCGAACCAGGACGACCTCGCCCGCCTGATGACCCTGGAGCAGGGGAAACCGCTGGCGGAAGCTAAGGGCGAAATCGGCTACGCCGCCTCGTTTATCGAATGGTTTGCCGAAGAGGGTAAGCGCGTCTACGGCGACACCATTCCCGGCCATCAGGCGGATAAGCGCCTGATCGTTATCAAGCAGCCGATTGGCGTCACCGCCGCCATCACGCCGTGGAACTTCCCTGCCGCCATGATCACCCGCAAGGCCGGCCCGGCGCTGGCCGCTGGCTGCACCATGGTGCTCAAGCCCGCCAGCCAGACCCCCTTCTCCGCCCTCGCGCTGGCCGAGCTGGCGCAGCGCGAGGGCGGAGAA
>NZ_JAQGFU010000004.1:0-102091 GCF_030078455.1 Klebsiella sp. Ech2A
GAGGCGCTGCTGCTGCGGCTCTTCGAGATCCTCCAGCGCCAGGCGACGGGCAAAAACCTCCTCAACCCGCAGTTCGCTGAGGGTTTCCCGCCGCTCGCCGGCCAGAATGCGCTCGCGCTGGGCGCGGCTGCGGCGCACCAGCAGCACTTCTACCGGCAGCGCTTCGCAGCGGGCCTGGATCTGGCGCTGAATATCGTGCAGATATTCATCGCTGGTGATTTCAATATCCAGCCAGGCGGCGGGCAGCTCCGCGTCGTCCTGCCATCGGTCAAGCTGCTCGCTGATGCTGGCGAAATCGCCCTTTAGCACCGCCAGCGGCTGGACTATCGGCACCGTCAGCGGGCTCACGTCCGCCAGTCGGCCCTCGGTAAAGGTCACCAGATTGACGCTTTTACTTTTCCCGGTCTCATCAAAGCTCAGGGAGACTGGCGAGCCGCTGTAGCGGATATGCTCGCAGCCGCCGACGATCTGCGCCCGGTGGATATGGCCCAGCGCGATATAGTCGACGGGAGGAAAGCGGCTGGCCGGGAAGGCATCGAGGGTGCCGATGTAGATTTCGCGCACCGCGTCGCTTTTGCTGGCGCCGACGGTGGTCAGGTGGCCGCTGGCGATAATCGGCAGCGGCCGGTCGCCGCGCAGGGCGCAGGCCTGCTGGTACTGCTGCTGATAGTAGTCGCTGATGGCGGTGAGCAGCAGCTGCTGCTTTTCACCGCTGGAGTGTCCGGCCTGGCTGGTGACCAACTCGCGCGGGCGCAGGAAGGGGACCGGACAGAATATCGCCCCCGGAGAGCCGTCGCGCAGCGGTAGAACGAAGGGGGCATGGCCGGCGTTCGCCACGACCGTGGTTTTTAAAAAGGCCAGGATGTCGCGCGATTCATTCAGCGTGGCGACCGAATCATGGTTTCCCGCCAGCACCACCAGCCGACAGCCGGTTTGCTGGAGCTGAACCACGAAGTGGTTATACAGCTCGCGGGCGTAGCTCGGCGGCGAGCCGGTATCAAAGATATCGCCGGCGACAATAATGGCATCGACCTCGTGCTCCTGCGCGCTGGCCAGCAGCCAGTCGAGAAAGGCCGCATGCTCAGCGGCGCGGCTTTTGCTGTAAAAGTTTTGCCCGAGATGCCAGTCAGAGGTATGAATGATGCGCATAAATATTCCGTTGCCTGAGAGCGTTGCCGCCATTATACCATCGACGCAGGGGGAGTTAAGTGCGTGTCATAATTCAAAATCCTCGATCGTCAGACGACCATTTTTTTCATAAATCTGTCACAAAACTGACGCATAATGGCGCCGCACTCTATACTGATGGCTAAAAAATACAGGGTAAATAATGGCGAGAAGAATTCTGGTCGTTGAAGATGAAGCTCCAATCCGCGAAATGGTCTGCTTTGTTCTGGAACAAAACGGCTTTCAGCCCGTCGAGGCGGAAGATTTTGACAGCGCGCTGAACCAGCTCAATGAACCCTGGCCCGATCTGATTCTCCTTGACTGGATGCTGCCGGGTGGATCGGGTCTGCAGTTTATTAAGCAGCTTAAGCGTGAGGCGATGACCCGTGATATTCCGGTGGTGATGCTGACCGCTCGCGGCGAAGAGGAAGATCGCGTTCGCGGCCTCGAGACCGGCGCCGACGATTACATCACCAAGCCTTTCTCGCCGAAAGAGCTGGTGGCGCGAATCAAAGCCGTGATGCGGCGCATTTCCCCGATGGCGGTGGAAGAGGTGATTGAAATGCAGGGGCTGAGCCTCGATCCCTCCTCCCATCGCGTAATGACCGGCGAAAACCCGCTGGACATGGGACCGACCGAGTTTAAGTTATTACACTTCTTTATGACCCATCCGGAACGCGTATACAGCCGCGAACAGCTGCTGAATCACGTCTGGGGGACCAACGTGTATGTAGAAGACCGAACGGTAGACGTGCATATTCGCCGTCTGCGTAAAGCGCTGGAACACAGTGGCCATGACCGGATGGTACAAACGGTTCGCGGCACGGGATATCGTTTCTCCGCCCGTTTCTGAATGTCGACAGGAGTGTGAACCGTGCTGGAACGGCTGTCATGGAAAAGGCTGGCGCTTGAGCTTTTCTTATGTTGTATCCCGGCCCTGATTCTCGGGGCGGTATTTGGTCATTTGCCGTGGTTTTTACTGGCGGCGGTGACCGGACTTCTTATCTGGCATTTCTGGAATTTATTACGTCTATCGTGGTGGCTGTGGGTGGACCGCAGCATGACGCCACCGCCGGGGAGCGGCAGCTGGGAACCGCTGCTGTACGGCCTCCACCAGATGCAGATGCGTAATAAAAAACGCCGACGCGAGCTGGGAAGCCTGATCAAACGCTTTCGCAGCGGGGCGGAATCGCTGCCCGATGCGGTGGTGCTGACCACCGAGGAGGGGGCGATCTTCTGGTGTAACGGCCTGGCACAGCAGATCCTCAATCTGCGCTGGCCGGACGACAGTGGACAAAACATCCTTAACCTCCTGCGCTATCCTGAATTTGCCAACTACCTCAAAAGCAAAGATTTCAGCAAACCGCTTAATCTGATCCTTAATAACGCGCGTCATCTGGAAATCCGCGTGATGCCCTACAGCGACAAGCAGATGCTGATGGTGGCGCGCGACGTGACGCAGATGCACCAGCTTGAAGGCGCCCGGCGCAACTTTTTCGCCAACGTCAGCCACGAGCTGCGCACGCCGCTAACGGTGCTGCAGGGATATCTGGAGATGATGCAGGAGCAGGTGCTGGAAGGGGTGACGCGGGAAAAGGCCCTGCATACCATGCGCGAGCAAACTCAGCGTATGGAGGGGCTGGTTAAACAGCTGCTGACCCTGTCGCGTATTGAAGCGGCCCCGGTTCTGGCGATGAACGACAAAATCGACGTGCCGATGATGCTGCGGGTTGTCGAGCGCGAGGCGCAAACGCTCAGCCAGAAAAAGCATACCCTGCACTTTGTGGTCGATGAGTCGCTGCAGGTGCTCGGTAACGATGAGCAGCTGCGCAGCGCGATCTCGAATCTGGTGTATAACGCGATCAACCATACGCCGGCGGGAACGGAAATTACCGTCAGCTGGCAGAAAGCGCCGCACGGCGCGCTGTTTAGCGTTGAGGATAACGGCCCGGGGATCGCGCCCGAGCATATTCCGCGGCTGACCGAGCGCTTCTATCGCGTGGATAAAGCGCGCTCGCGGCAAACCGGGGGCAGCGGCCTGGGGCTGGCTATCGTTAAGCATGCGGTCAACCATCACGACAGCCGGCTGGATATTGAGAGCACGCCCGGTAAAGGAACGCGGTTTAGCTTCCTGCTGCCGGAACGTTTAATTGCCAAAAAAAGCGGCTAGGCGCCGCGCTGTCAACATAACTTGTCAATGACCAGCTCCGGCTGGTCATTTTCGTTTGCAGTCAATTTTCAGCTGCGTAATTAACGAACGCCTGCTGCTTTTTTGTTCGCATGATTAGCCACATGTTTTCCTTCATTATGGTTAATAACGCTGGTTGAAATTGTAGACTTAGCATAATCATCTGCTTTTACGATCCCGCCTTGCTTTAAAACGTTATAAGCGTTTAAATTGCGCCCCATGCGGTCGTAGACAGACTGCTTTTGCGTGGTATTTCAAAAAACAATTCTTTCCCACGCCGCTTCGGGAGCATATCTCGCTGAGTTTCCGGCAATAGCCGCTGTATCATCCCTAAGGGAAGGCACGGTATTTTTCCGTTTAACACCACCACATCCACAGGCAGTATGAATTTATGACCCATCAGTTAAAATCTCGCGACATCATAGCGTTGGGCTTTATGACCTTCGCGCTGTTCGTCGGTGCAGGCAACATCATCTTCCCCCCAATGGTTGGTTTACAGGCTGGTGAACACGTCTGGACCGCCGCTATCGGCTTTCTGATCACCGCCGTGGGTTTACCGGTGCTGACGGTCGTGGCGCTGGCGAAAGTCGGCGGCGGCGTTGAAAGCCTGAGCACCCCGATTGGCAAAGTGGCGGGAATTCTGCTGGCCGTCGTCTGCTACCTGGCGGTAGGACCGCTGTTCGCGACTCCGCGTACCGCGACGGTCTCCTTTGAAGTGGGGATTGCCCCGCTGACCGGCGACGGCGCGATGCCGCTGCTGATTTATAGCGTTATCTATTTCGCCCTGGTGATCCTCGTTTCGTTATACCCCGGCAAGCTGCTGGATACCGTCGGCAATTTCCTCGCTCCGCTGAAAATCATTGCCCTGATTATTCTCTCCGTCGCGGCGATTATTTGGCCGGCAGGCCCGATCAGCAACGCGCTGGAGGCCTACCGCACCGCGCCGTTCTCAAACGGCTTCGTCAACGGCTATCTGACGATGGACACCCTCGGCGCGATGGTCTTCGGCATCGTCATTGTTAACGCCGCCCGTTCTCGTGGCGTCACGGAAGCGCGCCTGCTGACCCGCTATACCGTGTGGGCCGGCCTGATGGCGGGCGTCGGCCTGACGTTGCTGTACCTCGCCCTGTTCCGCTTAGGCTCCGACAGCGCGACCCTGGTCGATCAGTCAGCTAACGGCGCGGCCATTCTGCACTCGTACGTCCAGCACACCTTCGGTGGCGCGGGAAGCTTTATGCTGGCGGCGCTGATTTTCATTGCCTGCCTGGTGACCGCGGTTGGCCTGACCTGCGCCTGTGCGGAATTTTTCGCCCAGTATCTGCCGCTCTCCTACCGCTCGCTGGTGTTTATTCTCGGCATCTTCTCGATGGCGGTCTCCAACCTCGGGCTGAGCCACCTGATTCAGATTTCGATCCCGGTGCTGACGGCTATCTATCCGCCGTGTATCGCACTGGTGGTATTAAGCTTTACCCGCAACTGGTGGCATAATTCGTCCCGCGTTATTGCGCCGGCCATGTTTATCAGCCTGATGTTTGGTATCATTGACGGCATTAAAACGTCAGCCTTTGCCGATATGCTGCCGGCGTGGACCGCGCGCCTGCCGTTGGCGGAGCAGGGTCTGGCCTGGCTGATGCCGACCGCCGTGATGGTGGTTCTGGCGGTGGTCTGGGACCGCGCCGTGGGGCGTCAGGTGACATCCAGCGCGCACTAGCCGACGTTTAAAAATCAGTGTTAAACCACGGGACTTCAGGTCCCGTGGTTTTTTGTTTTTCAGGTAATCCTCTTTTGATCTTCGCCCGACGGAGGCTAAAGGAGAAAAACGGCATGGAATACGATGGAAAGTAGTAACAAACTTAAGCGCGGGCTAAGTACCCGGCATATCCGCTTTATGGCGCTGGGTTCGGCAATTGGTACCGGCCTGTTCTATGGCTCGGCCGATGCGATTAAAATGGCCGGCCCGAGCGTGCTGCTGGCCTATATTATCGGCGGCGTGGCGGCGTACATTATTATGCGCGCGCTGGGCGAGATGTCGGTGCATAACCCCGCCGCCAGCTCATTTTCGCGCTACGCGCAGGACTACCTCGGCCCGCTGGCGGGCTATATCACCGGCTGGACCTACTGCTTTGAAATTCTGATTGTCGCCATCGCCGACGTGACGGCCTTCGGCATCTATATGGGCGTCTGGTTCCCGACGGTTCCGCACTGGATCTGGGTGCTCAGCGTGGTGCTGATTATCTGCGCCGTCAATCTGATGAGCGTGAAGGTGTTTGGCGAGCTGGAGTTCTGGTTCTCCTTCTTTAAAGTCGCCACCATTATTATCATGATCCTCGCCGGTTTCGGCATCATTATCTGGGGCATCGGCAACGGCGGCCAGCCGACCGGCATCCATAATCTGTGGAGCAACGGCGGCTTCTTCAGCAACGGCTGGCTGGGAATGGTGATGTCGCTGCAGATGGTGATGTTCGCCTACGGCGGGATTGAAATCATCGGTATTACCGCCGGGGAAGCGCAGGATCCGGAGAAATCCATTCCGCGCGCCATCAACTCGGTCCCGATGCGTATTCTGGTGTTCTACGTCGGCACGCTGTTCGTGATTATGTCTATTTATCCGTGGAACCAGGTCGGGACTAACGGCAGCCCGTTCGTCTTAACCTTCCAGCATATGGGCATCGCGTTTGCCGCCAGTATCCTCAACTTTGTGGTGCTGACCGCCTCGCTGTCGGCGATTAACAGCGACGTATTCGGCGTCGGGCGCATGCTGCACGGCATGGCCGAGCAGGGCAGCGCGCCGAAAATGTTCGCCAAAACGTCGCGCCGCGGCGTGCCGTGGGTGACAGTGATGGTGATGACCATCGCGCTGCTGTTTGCGGTCTACCTGAACTACATCATGCCGGAAAACGTCTTCCTGGTGATCGCCTCCCTGGCAACCTTTGCGACGGTGTGGGTGTGGATTATGATCCTGCTGTCGCAGATTGCCTTCCGCCGCCGTCTGCCGCCGGAAGAGGCCAGGGCGCTGAAGTTTAAGGTGCCGGGCGGCGTGGCGACCACGGCGGTAGGCCTGGCGTTCCTCGTCTTTATCATCGCGCTGATTGGCTACCATCCGGATACGCGTATTTCCCTGTACGTCGGCTTCGCCTGGATAGCGCTGCTGCTGGTCGGCTGGAAGCTGAAAACCCGCCGCGACCGTCAGCTGGCGCAGGCCCGCTAGGCGGGCCGCTCGCCTGCCGGATATGCGCGCTGTCCGGCAGGCGATTTCCGCTTTTCCGATATCCTCCTCCGCTCTCCTCCCCCAATAATTCTGCCGATGATGAGTCATACGCATACGCGCTGTGGCAAGGTGTGCCCATTCTGTACAGAGAGGAATAACGATGTTGAAGGCATGGCACCTGCCTGTTGCCCCGTTTATCAAGGAGCAGCAGGGACGACTCTTTATCACCCTATGGGTTAGCGGCGATGAGCTGCCGCAGCGCGTCACGCTGCGTGCGGAAGAAGACAACGAAGAGCTTTCGCTGCCGATGCACCGCCTGCGCCAGGAGCCGCGGCCGGGCGTCGTCGCGTGGCGCGGTGAGATTAATCTGGCCAGCGGCCAGCCGCGTCGGCGCTATAGCTTCAAGCTGCTGTGGGCCGACCGGCAGCGTTGGTTTACCCCGCAGGGCTTTAACCGCTTCCCGCCGGCGCGGCTGGAGCAGTTTGCGGTCGACCTGCCGGACAGCGGCCCGCAGTGGGTTGCCGATCAGGTCTTTTATCAAATCTTTCCTGACCGCTTTGCGCGCAGCGAACCGCGCCAGGCCGAGCAGGATAGACCCTACCATCACCACGCTGCGGGACAGGATATCGTTCAGAAGCAGTGGGATGAACCGTTAACCGGCGAGGCGGGTGGCTCAACTTTCTACGGCGGCGATCTGGACGGTATCAGCGAGAAGCTGCCGTATCTCAAGCAGCTGGGCGTCACGGCGCTGTACCTGAATCCGGTGTTTGTCGCGCCGAGCGTGCATAAATACGATACCGAAGATTATCGTCGCGTCGATCCGCAGTTCGGCGGCGACGCCGCGCTGCTGCGCCTGCGGCACAATACGCAGCGGGAGGGGATGCGCCTGATCCTCGATGGCGTGTTCAACCATACCGGAGATTCACACGTCTGGTTTGACCGCCACCAGCGCGGCAGCGGAGGCGCCTGCCACAGCGCGGATTCACCGTGGCGCGACTGGTTCACCTTCTCCCCCGAGGGCGAGGCGCACAGCTGGCTGGGCTACGCCAGCCTGCCGAAGCTGGATTACCGGTCGACCAGCCTGATTAACGAAATCTATGCCGGGGAAGACAGCATCGTGCGCCACTGGCTGAAGGCGCCGTGGAGTATGGACGGCTGGCGCCTGGACGTGGTGCATATGCTGGGTGAGGGCGGCGGGGCGCGTAATAATTTGCGCCATATTGCCGGTATAACCCAGGCGGCGAAGGAGACACAGCCAGAATCCTTTGTTTTTGGTGAACATTTTGGTGATGCGCGCCAGTGGCTGCAGGCCGATGTCGAAGATGCGGCGATGAACTATCGCGGGTTTACCTTCCCGCTGTGGGGCTTCCTGGCGAATACCGATATCTCTTACGATCCGCAGAAGATAGATGCGCAAACCTGCGTGGCGTGGATGGATAACTACCGCGCCGGGCTGTCGCACCAGCAGCAGCTGCGGATGTTTAACCAGCTTGATAGCCACGATACGGCGCGCTTTAAGTCGCTGCTGGGTAAGGACGTTGCGCGTCTGCCGCTGGCGGTGGTCTGGCTGTTCTGCTGGCCGGGCGTGCCGTGCATCTACTACGGCGACGAAGTGGGCGTTGATGGCAATAACGATCCGTTCTGCCGCAAACCCTTCCCGTGGGACCCGGCTTTGCAGGACGCTACGCTGCTGGGCCTGTATAAACGCATGGCGAAGCTGCGCAAGGCGAACCAGGCGCTGCGCTACGGCGGGTGTCAGGTGATTTATGCCGAAGAAAACGTGGTGGTATTTGCCCGGGTGTATAAAAATCAGCGCGTGCTGGTGGCTATCAACCGCGGCGAAGCCTGTGAGGTCGTCGTGGAGGATTCACCGCTGCTGGACGTGGGCGAGTGGCAGCTCAAAGAGGGCGGCGGAGCGCTGCACGACGGCGTGCTGACGCTACCTGCCGTCTCCGCCAGCGTGTGGTTTAGCCGTTAGGGATAAAGCTGGTGTAGAAACGGTTCTTCGAGAATGGCTTCCCGCCACCAGCGCTGGGCCAGGCCGTCGTTATCCGTACGCCAGGCCATGTAGGCGATATCCTTTTCGCGAAAAGAGATGACGGTTTTCTCCACCAGTTCGCCGCTCGCCAGCCACGGATGGGCGACGTGGCGGGGGAGAAAACCGCAGCCGATCCCGGCCCGCAGCAGCGCGACCTTGCTGGCAAAATCATCGACGCGAATTTGCGGCTGCTCGGTGAGAAAGTTGCTGTTGAGCGGATGGCAGTGGCGGGCGCTATCGCTGATCACCACCGCGCGATGCAGGCTGAGCTGCTTGTTGGTCAGCGGTTGTACCGTTTCCGCCAGCGGGTGGCCGGGCGCGACCACAAATACGTTATCCAGCGTGCCGAGCATTTTCCACGACCATTCGGCGGAGGTCGGCGGTTCGTTGATCGCGCCAAGAATGATATCCGCCCCGTTACGGGTCAGCTCTTCCCAGGCGCCCGCCAGCGTATGGTGGGTAAAATTGAGGCGGGTTTGCGGGTTTTGCGCGTAAAACGCGTCGATAAGCGGGAGTAGACGATCGAAAGGGAAGGAGGCGTCCAGCGCGATGGCCAGATCCCGCTCCCAGCCGGCATTCAGCTGCAGCGCCTGCTTTTCCAGATCCTTTGCCGCGTTGAGCAGCAGCCGACCCTTTTCCAGCACCATTGTGCCGGTATCGGTAAACTTCGCCCGGTGTCCGCTGCGATCCAGCAGGGTGATACCGAGATCGCTTTCCAGCTTTTGGATCATGTAGCTCAGGGCGGCGGGCGTTTTATAGAGCGATTCCGCGGCGGTGGCGAAGGAGCCATGGGTCTCCAGGGCATCGAGGATCTGCAGGACATCAAGATTCAGGCGCATCGGCGGCTTACCGGTAATAAATAATCCCTCTGTTTTACCGAAGCCAGTTGCTCAATACCAGTGAATAATTTAGAACCGTTACCCGCAATTTTTTGATAAACATCATTATCGCCCTCTTCGCTAATAGCGTATTTTTTATTTCTTGTCTTTTATTTTTGAAATAAATCAGAAAAATTTCTTTAATAACTCGTTAGAAATTACTGACTATACTCACCATGCTTTATCCGTCAGGATCCAGACCCACAGCAGCGCTGATTTTCTCTTTTTAACTCATTGATTAAGAAGGTATGCTATGTCTATTCGGGAACTGATTGATCCAACCAACTCAACGCTTATCTTTATTGACCACCAGCCGCAGATGTCGTTTGGTGTCGCCAATATCGATCGCCAGACGCTTAAAAATAATACCGTTGCGCTAGCCAAAGCGGGCAAGATTTTTAATGTTCCGGTGATTTACACCTCCGTGGAAACAAAAAGCTTTAGCGGCTATATCTGGCCGGAATTGCTGGCGGTGCATCCGCAGGTTAAACCGATAGAACGTACCTCAATGAACTCCTGGGAAGATGCGGGGTTCGTTAAGGCGGTTAAGGCTGCCGGGCGTAAGAAGCTGATTATCTCCGCGCTGTGGACCGAAGTCTGCCTGACGTTCCCGGCGCTGATGGCGCTGGAAGAGGGATATGAAGTGTACGTGGTGACCGACACTTCCGGTGAGACCTCCGTCGATGCGCATGAGCGCTCGATTGACCGCATGGTGCAGGCCGGCGCGGTGCCGGTGACCTGGCAGCAGGTGCTGCTTGAGTACCAGCGCGACTGGTCGCGCAAAGAGACCTACGACGCGGTGATGGACCTGGTTCGCGAACATAGCGGCGCGTACGGCATGGGCGTGGATTACGCGTATACCATGGTGCACGGCGCGCCGGAGCGCCAGGCCTAAATACACTTCATCCTTCAGGCTGCCTCTTTGTTGGCTGCACTCAGAAACCCCAGTCGCATAGTTATCTATGCTCCAGGGGATTTCTTCCCTTGCCGCCCCGGCGCAGCTTGAATGATTTTGTGTATTGTCATCGTCCTTCAGGCTGCCTCTTTGCTGGCTGCACTCAGAAACCCTGGCCACATAGTTACCTATGCTCCCGGGGATTTCTTCCCTTGCCGCCTCGATGCAGCATGAATGATTTTGTGTATTTCAGGCTGCCTCTTTGCTGGCTTCGTTTGCCCGCCCCGGCGCAGCTTGAATGATTTTGTGTATTGTCATCGTCCTTCAGGCTGCCTCTTTGCTGGCTTCGTTTGCCCGCCCCGGCGCAGCTTGAATGATTTTATGTATTGTCATTTATGGCTGATGGCGGGGTAATTCCGCCGCTTCCCTGCAGCAAGGAGCTCCTTATGGCGCAACAGAAATCGGTAACGCTGGTTATCAGTCATATGCTCGATCCCGAACACGGTAAGCGCTATGAAGAGTGGCTCGGAAAAATTATGCCCGTGGCGGCGGAGTTTCCCGGGCACCTTGGCGCTAACGTTATTCGCCCGGGGGCCGGGCAGAATTTATGGAGCGTGATTATTCGCTTCGACACCATTGAGCACCTCTACGCCTGGACGCAGTCGGAAACGCGCCGCGAACTGGTTGCCGAAATTGCGCCGCTGCTTAACGAGGGCGATCGCACGGAGGTCCGTACCGAGCCGGCTTTCTGGTTTACCCCGCCGGCGGCCAACGTGCGCCAGCCGCTGCGCTGGAAGCAGTTTCTGATAACCCTGCTGGTTATCTTTCCCAGCACCAACCTGGTGCCCTGGCTGACCGGCATGCTGCTGCCCTCGATGCGGGGAAGCCTGCCGCTGCATTTGATAAACGATGCCTGCGTCGTCGCGCTGGTGGTCTGGTTCTGGATGCCCATCGTGACCCGCCTGTTTGCTGGCTGGTTAAAGAAAAACTGAGTCAGCCTCCTCAAGGAGAGCGTTATGTCACAAACTGCCACACTGATCCTGACCCATGGTCGGATCCACACCCTCGATCGCCAAAACCCGCTGGCCGACGCGGTCGCGATCGCCGACGGTAAGATCCTCGCGGCCGGGAGCCACGATCGAATCATGAGCTTTGCCGCCGAAGGCACGCAGATCGTCGATCTGCAGGGCCATACGGCGATCCCCGGCCTGAATGATTCCCACCTGCACCTGATCCGCGGCGGGCTGAACTACAACCTTGAGCTGCGCTGGGAAGGCGTTCCCTCGCTGGCGGACGCGCTGCGGATGCTCAAAGAGCAGGCCGATCGCACGCCTTCGCCGCAGTGGGTGCGGGTGGTCGGCGGCTGGAGCGAATTTCAGTTTGCCGAGCGGCGCATGCCGACGCTGGAAGAGCTCAACCAGGCTGCGCCGGATACGCCGGTATTCGTGCTGCATCTCTACGATCGCGCGCTGCTTAACCGCGCGGCGCTGAAGGCCGTAGGCTATACCAAAGAGACGCCGGATCCGGCGGGCGGAGAAATTGTGCGGGATAGCAACGGCAACCCGACCGGGATGCTGATCGCCAGGCCCAATGCCATGATCCTTTACGCGACGCTGGCGAAAGGGCCCAAGCTGCCGCTGGAGCTGCAGGTGAACTCGACGCGCCAGTTTATGCGCGAGCTGAACCGTCTTGGGCTGACCAGCGCGATTGACGCCGGCGGCGGCTTCCAGAACTACCCGGAAGATTACGAAATTATTGAACAGCTGCACGCGAACCAGCAGATGACCGTGCGCATTGCCTATAACCTGTTTACCCAGCGTCCGAAGCAGGAGCTGGATGATTTCGAACGCTGGACCGATATGCTGAAGCCGGGGAAGGGGACCGACTTTTTCCGCGCCAACGGCGCCGGCGAGATGCTGGTCTTTTCGGCGGCGGATTTTGAAGATTTCCTGCAGCCGCGTCCGGATCTGCCGGCGGGAATGGGGGACGAACTGGAGCGGGTGGTGCACCACCTGGTGGAACACCGCTGGCCGTTCCGCCTGCACGCCACCTATGACGAATCCATCAGCCGGATGCTGGACGTCTTTGAGAAGGTGAACCGCGAGATTCCGTTTAACGGCCTGCACTGGTTCTTTGACCATGCGGAAACCATCACCGAGCGCAATATTGAGCGCGTGAAGGCGCTGGGCGGCGGGATTGCGGTACAGCACCGGATGGCCTTCCAGGGGGAATATTTTGTCGACCGCTACGGCATCGATGCGGTGAAGCACACCCCGCCGGTGGCGAAAATGCTGGAAATGGAGGTGCCGGTGGGGCTCGGCACCGACGCCACCCGCGTGGCGAGCTACAACCCGTGGACCGCGCTCTACTGGCTGGTTTCCGGGCGCACCGTCGGCGGCATGGCAATGTACGACGAGAGCAACCGCCTGCCGCGCGACGTGGCGCTGGAGCTGTGGACGGCGGGCAGCGCCTGGTTCTCCAGCGAGCAGGGTAAAAAAGGGCGTATTGAGCAGGATCAGCTCGCCGATCTGGTGGTGCTGTCGAAGGACTATTTCAGCGTGCCGGAAGAGGAGATAAAAGGCATCGAATCGGTGCTGACGGTGGTTGATGGCAAAGTGGTTTATGCCGCCGGACGCTTCTCGCCGCTGGCGCCGCCGCCCATCCCGGTGCTGCCGGAGTGGTCTCCGGTGGTCAAGGTTCCGGGCCACTACCGCTCGGCGCCGCCTGCTGCGGCAAAAATCGGCGCCATCGTGCAGATGCACCAGTGCTGCGGCAGCTGCGGCGTCCACGGCCACCAGCACGATATTGCGCGGCGGTCGCCGATCCCGGTTGCCGATGAGCAGGCGTTCTGGGGCGTGCTGGGCTGCTCCTGCTTCGCGTTTTAGCCCCTGATTAACCAGCCTCCGGATCTGTCCGGGGCTGGGTTCTTCCTGAAGTGGCGTCGATAAAGTGAATATTGGCTAATAGCGGTTTTGTGAGCCAAACAGCTCAATGCGCCGCGCAATCATTTCGCGCACCGGTTTCAGCCCCTGGCCGATCACTTTGCGCGGGTCGTTTACATCATGACCGGTATCGGCGGATAGTATGGCCTTCACCTCCTGGCACCAGGCGTACATATTTTCGGTATTGACGTTAATTTTGGCCGTGCCGCAGGCAATGGCCTTACGCATATCCTCGTCGGCAATGCCGGTGCCGCCGTGCAGCACCAGCGGAACCTTAACCCGCTCCGCAATCGCCTTCATCTCCGTAAACCCGAGCTTTGCTTTGCCTTTGTACAGCCCGTGGGTCGAGCCTAGCGCCGCCGCCAGACAATCGACCTGCGTTTCGCTGACCAGGGTGTAGCACTCCTGCGGGTCGGCATAGATCACCGTCGAGTTAACGATACCGTCTTCGCTTCCGGCAATGGTGCCCAGCTCAGCTTCAACCGAAATGCCTCTGGCATGCGCTAGCTCGACCAGATGGCGGGTGATGGCCAGGTTTTCGCTAAACGGCAGGTGCGAACCATCAAACATGATGGAGCTGAATCCGGCCTCAATAGCCGCTTTGCAGGCTTCACGGGTGGTCCCGTGATCGAGATGCAGCGCGACCGGAATATCAATGTGTAAATAATCAATCGCGTTGACCACGATGTCATGAATACATTTTAATCCCAGCATATGCTTAACGGTACCGCCGGAGACGCCGAGAATAACCGGGGAGCGCAGCTGTTGTGCGGTGCTTAATACCGCGCCGACCCATTCCAGATTATTAATATTGAACTGCCCTACGGCATAACCGTCCCGCAGGGCATGCTGAAGCATGTCCTTCATAGAAACTAACATGATCACCTCTCGATATTGATTAACGAAAATTATTCACCAAAATATTGCGTTAAGTTTCTTTCGTAGTTATTTAGCGAGTTATGGACGATGGCAAGGTCGGGCATTGATTCACGCACGCCCTTTTTCTCAATAGAGATTGCCGCGGTCAGGCTGGCAAACAAAATAATATTGTCGATATGCCACGAGTAGTGCACGCCATAGGTAAAGGCGCCGTGGAATACGTCCCCGGCGCCGGTAGTATCAACCACATTGCAGAGCCAGGCCGGAACAATTTGCAGCATGCCGCTTTTTAAGAATGCACAGCCTTTTTCCCCCAGCGTAATAAAGGCGTCACCGCGGCAAATTTTATTTAGCTCGATCAGCGCCGCTTTAATTTCCGCTTCGGTCTCGAGGGCGCGATAGCCCATATAGTCTCTGGCGAAATGCTCGCTAACAACAAAGTAATCGGTCCAGGCTGCCAGCTTAATATTGCTGGCGCGCAGCGAACCACCGTCCATAACTACCTTTGCGGCTGGCAGTTTCTTAATGATATATTCGCTGAGTTCTGCTTCATGCCCATCAACTAATAGCGTTACCGGTTCCTCTGATTCAATGAGCCGCGCCGCTAAATCATCAATTTTCAGCTTCTGGTCGTAGGTCAGCGAAGGCGGTGTTTGCATTTTGCGGGTAATAATCGTCCTTGAGCCCGACAGGCGATTCACCAGCACCGACGCCAGCGGGGTGATCATTTCATCGGAGAAGACCACCTGGCTGGTATCGACCCCGGCCTCGGCAAACTCATCGATAATACGCTGGCCGTAAAGGTCCTTATTCAAATGGCCAATGTAGTAAACATCTTCCCCCCACAGGCCCAGCAACCATGCCGCATTTGCTGCCGGGCCGCCGCCGCTCTCGATAAAGTCGTGGCAGAAATTTTTGGTATTCTCCTGCGGCCATTCGTTAAGAAAAAAGAACTGATCGAAACATGAAAACCCAATGGACAAGATAGCCATAACAACTCCTGATTATTTTGTCAGCTGCGGGAGGAAGTCCCTTCCCGCAGGGAAAAATGAAACCGCTTATTCATTTTTCTTATCCGCAGTGAGCTCCTCATAGCTGAGGGTGTCACCGACCACGCGCACCGAGCGGAAGCAGAATGGCACCAGCAGCGCGACCAGAAGCGCCAGGCAGATGAGATAAATCGTTATCTGACCAAACTGGGTGAATGCATTGCCGATGATGATGCCCCAGACCGCAAAGTCGAAGTCGGCGAAGGTGCTGTTCTCAAAGCCGAGGCTACCCAAAGCCGGAAGCAGCATCGCCGGCAGGAACGCAAGGAATATGCCGCCGATAAATGAGGCGATGACGCAGCCGCGTTTGCCGCCCAGCTTATCGGCAAAGACTCCGGAGGTTCCGCCGCAGAAGAAGTGCGGCACCATGCCGGGGATTATCAGCGCCATGCCAAATGCGCCGAGGAAAAGCATGCCCACCAGGCCGCCAACGAACGAGCTGATGAACCCCACGACAACGGCGGTTGGGCTAAAGGTAAAAAATACGGCGCAGTCGACGGCGGGGATGGAGTTCGGTATCAGCTTCTGACTGATCCCCTGGAACGCCGGGACGAGATCGCCGAGGATCAGCCGTACGCCGTTGTAGACGATGGCGACGCCGACCGCGAACTGCAGGCCGGTAAGGATAGAGAAGATCAGCATATTCTGGTCGGTTATCGTCCGCAGGTACTCCGTGCCCGCGACGGCGCTGCAGACGAAGTAGATAACAAACATCACGATCCCGGTGGTGACCGTGGTGTCGCGCAGAAAGCCCCATTTCTCTGAGATTTCTGTATCGGCAAATGAATTTGCCGGATTACCGGTTTTCGTGGCGATCCAGGCCGAGATGTAATAGCCCAGCGAACCGAAATGCCCCATCGCAATGCCGCCATCTTCGGTAACCTGTTTGGTGTAGCGCTGACCGATTGCCGGAGAAATGGCCGACCACGAGCCCAGCAGGAATCCGCCGATTAACACCAGCATCCAGCCGTGGAATTCTGCCGCCTGCAGCACCGCGGAGAACAGGCATGCCAGGAAGAAAGAGTGGTGCCCGGTAAGAAAGATATATTTGTACTTGGTGCAGCGGGCAATGAGCAGATTGAAAATAAAGCCTAAGAGCAAAATGCTCATGGTTTCCACGCCCAGCATTTTTTGCGCGACGGAAACAATGGCCTCATTATTAGGGATCACCCCGCGAATATTAAATCCGGCTTCAATAATGCCGCCGAGAGGGTTGAGGTTTGCCACAATAACCCCGGCGCCGGCGCTTAACATCAAATAGCCTAATATTGGCTTAAGGGTCCCGGTCAGTAATTTATTACCCGGGGAGCGTAGCGCCACTAAACCGACAAAGGCGATAATCCCCATCAGAAATGCGGGTTGACTAAATATTTCCGCTAAGAAGCTAAGAATAGCCTGCATGGTCGTTCCCTCAATAATGATTAAGAGTGAGTTGCAGCAATTTTGGTGAGTGCTTCAGTAATATCCTCGGCGATTTTTGCTTTGTGCACGTAGCTGCGAATAATGGCGACGTTGCAGCGCGCAGGAAACTGGTTTGCCAGCTCTTTAATGGTGACGTAGAGGTCGGCTTTTTCTCCTACCGCATTGGCAAAATCAACGGAGGCCACGTCGGCTTTAATACCTAATTCATCGCATATTTTTTTGACATTATTCGCAGCCATTAATGAACTGCCAATACCGTTACCACAAACCGTTCTGATAACTAACATAATGACTACTCCATTTGCTTTTGGATGAAATGTAATACTGAATTGGCGTCATGCTCCTGTTGAAGAAACGTGACAATATCTGACTCAATCAGCGAGGCTATCAGCTGGATCATTTTTATATGGCTATTCGCATCCGCCCCGGCGATGGCGATAATGACGTTCACCGGATCGAACTCCTCGTGGCCAAATGCGATCGGCCGTTGGGTGGTGACTAAGGAAAAACCCGTCTGTAATGCGCCTTTTTCCGGTCGGGCATGGGGCATCGCCAGGCCGTGGTCGATAACAATCGCCGGACCAAAATCCCGATACACCCCGACCATCGCATTAATATATTCCGGGCGACAAATATTTTGCCGGGCAAGCAGCGTTCCGGCGCATTCGATCGCCTGCTCGGCTGTGGAAATATTCTGCTTAAGCGCAATTAATGTAGGGTTAAAAATAATATCCATCATCCGATCCTTAATGCGTTCATATTCCTGAATCAGATCATGAACAAAGATCTCAACAAAAATTATGGTCCAGATCACATATGGATTTTTAAATATTGAAGCCGATCACATCGAATGGATTGGGGGAATATTTTTCTCAAATGGATAAATTTTATTATATCGTTATATATCAATGGATTATGATTTATTATTTTTCCGGAGAAGGAATAACATGGGGTAGGGAATGGGCCTGCGTCTTAATTTAAAATGAAAAAATGCAGCGCTTATCACAAATATCAGGGCGCTTTTTCAGCAAAGTTTGAACGGGGTTACAAAAAAAGGCGTACAGGGGGCCTTTTATCCCTTTACGGTATCCGCCGTCTGTTTCCAGCAGCCGCAAAGCCAGGCATAAAGCAACAAAAAAGGCTCGCGGTTGCGAGCCTTTTTATCAACGGCAGCCGATTACAGGCTGGAAACGTTCTCGGTCAGGTATTTAGCCACGCCTTCCGGAGAAGCGGCCATCCCTTCTTTACCTTTTTCCCACTGAGCCGGGCACACTTCGCCGTGCTCTTCGTGGAACTGCAGCGCGTCAACCATGCGCAGCATTTCGTCGATGTTACGTCCCAGCGGCAGGTCGTTAACCACCTGGTGGCGAACAACGCCGTTCGCGTCGATCAGGAAGGAGCCGCGCAGCGCAACGCCTTCGTCCGGATGTTCGATACCGTAGGCTTTCTGGATTTCACGCTTGATGTCAGCAACCATCGCGTATTTAACCGGACCAATACCGCCCTGGTCTACCGGGGTGTTACGCCATGCGTTGTGAACGAATTCGGAGTCGAAGGAAACGCCAACAACTTCTACGCCGCGCTTCTGGAATTCTTCATAGCGTTTGTCAAAAGCGATCAGCTCAGACGGGCAAACGAAGGTGAAGTCCATCGGCCAGAAGAACAGTACGGTGGCTTTACCGTTGGTGTGCTGTTTGAAGTTGAATTTCTCAACGATTTCGCCGTTACCTAAAACTGCTGCTGCGGTAAAATCCGGAGCCTGACGAGTTACCAGAACCATATGATTCTCCTGTTAATACTAAGGTTAATTGAAACGCAACGCGGGCAAGTATAGGGGCAGGAGCGGGCGAACTCAACGTGAGGCTGACAATCGATGAGATAGGTTTTACCTATCAATCTGCATGGAAGTGTGACCTTCAGAATAGCCTTTTTGTCAGCAAACGCAACCGCTAGAGTTCGCGATTTTTCGCCTGCGCCATCATGCGCGGATAAAAAAGCCAGAACTGCTGCTCCAGCTTGTCGTAGTGGGTATCGAGGTCCTGCCAGGAGTCGCGCAGGGCGTCGAGGCGCGGGCGACGGCTGGCCATTCCGTTAAGGACGCGCTGGATAAACGCCATATCCTCATAGCGCTCGAGCCAGCGCTCGGACCACATATATTCATTGAGATTGACGAAGCGCGGCGGCGAATCCGGCAAAATGGTTGCCACCTGGGCATGAGCGTAGCGGACGAACTCGCTGAGCGGCATATCGGGCGAGATGCGGTCCCAGTGGTGCGAGAGAAAGTGATCCCACATGACGTCGAGCGTAATGGGCGCCACGCGCCGGGTCTGCGGACGAAACCACTCCCGGGCGGCCTTAACTTCCGCCAGATTGTCGGTCATGACGTCTATTCGCCGATGCATAAAGATGCCGTCAACGATCTCCAGGGGATAGTCCGACTGCGGATTACCGCGGACGAAATCGGCCAGCAGGTTGCCCGGCAGCGAGCTGTCGGCAAGGTGGGCCAAGTGCAGGTGTGCGAGAAAATTCATAATACTCGTTGTACTTCCGGTTGCATGTGCGTTGGCTTCCTTACTTGGTCCATTCGTGGGCCTTGTTCTTCCCTGTCACTGAGTTGACTAAGCGCCCGGGATTAATGAAGGATATCCATGCCCCTCACCGGAGGCCAGGCCTCGGCAGGTTAAATTCGCTGCTGACGAATTTGCCTCCCGATTGCCGCACGACTCGCCGACGGCCTCGCCCTCATGGGGCCAGAGCAGGCGCTGTTTAAGGCACAGGCGCCTTGTCCTGCAGCGCGAATTATTTAGAGTATTATAACCGTGCTGCGGGGTAAAGGTTGCAGGGAGAACGCCCCGGCACTAGACTACCCGCCTCTTTATTTAGTCTGAGCCACCGTCATGCGCGTTACCGATTTTTCCTTTGAACTACCCGAATCCCTGATTGCCCACTACCCGCAGCCTGAGCGCAGTAGCTGCCGCTTGCTGTCGTTAGACGGGCCGACGGGCGCGCTGACGCACGGCACCTTCACCGATCTGCTCGATAAGCTTAATCCCGGCGATCTGCTGGTCTTTAACAATACCCGGGTGATCCCGGCGCGCCTGTTCGGGCGTAAGGCCAGCGGCGGTAAGATTGAAGTGCTGGTCGAGCGCATGCTGGATGACAAACGCATCCTGGCGCACATCCGCGCCTCGAAGGCGCCGAAGCCGGGCGCCGAGCTGCTGCTGGGCGATGATGAAAGCATCCAGGCGACGATGGTGGCACGCCACGACGCGCTGTTTGAAGTCGAGTTTAACGACGAGCGTCCGGTGCTGGATATCCTTAACAGCATCGGCCATATGCCGCTGCCGCCCTATATCGACCGCCCGGATGAAGAAGCCGACCGCGAGCTGTACCAAACCGTTTATAGCGTCAGGCCGGGCGCGGTAGCCGCGCCGACCGCGGGCCTACACTTTGACGAGCCGCTGCTGGAAAAGCTGCGCGAGAAAGGCGTTGAGATGGCGTTCGTGACGCTGCACGTCGGCGCGGGGACGTTCCAGCCGGTGCGCGTGGACAGCATCGAAGAGCACATCATGCACTCCGAATATGCCGAAGTCCCGCAGGACGTGGTTGACGCGGTGCTGGCCGCCAAAGCGCGCGGCAGCCGCGTTATCGCCGTGGGAACGACCTCGGTACGCTCGCTGGAGAGCGCGGCCCAGGCGGCAAAAAACGATCTGATCGAACCCTTCTTCGGCGACACGAAGATTTTTATCTATCCGGGATATCAGTACAAAGCGGTGGATGCGCTGGTCACCAATTTCCATCTTCCTGAATCTACTCTGATTATGCTGGTTTCGGCGTTTGCAGGCTATCAGCACACCATGAACGCCTATAAGGCTGCGGTAGAACAAAAATATCGCTTTTTTAGCTACGGGGACGCGATGTTTATCACGTACAATCCGCGGGCTATTTTTGAGCGTCCGTAAGCAGGCTATCTCACCTGCCATGTTGACGCCGGGCAGCGCTTGCCATCCTCACGTACTGCGCGTACGTGAGGATGGCAAGCGCTGGCCAACCCCAAACTGGCTGCGCCGATAGCGCCTCCAGGTATTTTTAGCTATGGAATCATTCCGTAGCGAGTTGTTTAACGTCAGACTGTTTTTCTGACGCAGGAGTGATAATGAAATTTGAACTGGATACCACCGACGGTCGCGCCCGCCGCGGTCGCCTGGTGTTTGAGCGCGGCGTGGTTGAAACGCCTGCATTTATGCCCGTCGGCACCTACGGTACCGTTAAAGGGATGACGCCGGAAGAAGTTGAAGCCACCGGCGCGCAGATCATTCTGGGCAACACGTTCCACCTGTGGCTGCGTCCTGGTCAGGAGATCATGAAGCTGCACGGCGACCTGCACGACTTTATGCAGTGGAAAGGGCCGATTCTCACCGATTCCGGCGGCTTTCAGGTCTTCAGCCTCGGCGATATCCGCAAGATAACCGAGCAGGGCGTGCACTTCCGCAACCCGATCAACGGCGATCCTATCTTCCTCGATCCGGAAAAATCGATGGAGATTCAGTTCGATCTCGGTTCCGATATCGTGATGATCTTCGACGAATGTACGCCGTATCCGGCGGACTGGGACTACGCCAAACGCTCAATGGAGATGTCCCTGCGCTGGGCGCAGCGCAGCCGCGACCGCTTTGACGGCCTGGGCAACAAAAACGCGCTCTTCGGCATCATTCAGGGCAGCGTTTACGAAGATTTACGTGATATCTCCGTTAAAGGTCTGGTAGATATCGGCTTTGATGGCTACGCTGTCGGCGGTTTGGCTGTCGGCGAGCCGAAAGAGGACATGCACCGTATTCTCGAGCACGTCTGCCCGCAGATCCCGGCCGACAAGCCGCGATATCTGATGGGCGTCGGCAAGCCGGAAGATCTGGTTGAAGGGGTACGTCGCGGTATCGATATGTTCGACTGCGTTATGCCTACGCGTAACGCGCGTAACGGTCACCTGTTCGTCACCGATGGCGTCGTAAAAATCCGTAATGCGAAGCATAAAAGCGATACGGCGACGCTGGATGCCGAGTGTGATTGCTATACATGTCGCAATTATTCACGCGCTTACTTGCATCATCTCGATCGCTGCAACGAAATATTGGGCGCGCGCCTCAACACCATTCATAACCTGCGTTATTATCAGCGCTTAATGGCTGGTTTACGCAAGGCTATTGAAGAGGGTAAATTAGAGAGCTTCGTGGCCGATTTTTACCAACGTCAGGGACGAACCGTTCCTCCTTTGAACGTTGATTAATTTTAATAATGAGGGAATTTCAATGAGCTTTTTCATTTCTGATGCGGCAGCAGCAACCGGTGGCGCAGCGCAGAGCAGCCCGATGTCTCTGATCCTGATGCTGGTGGTGTTTGGTCTGATTTTTTACTTCATGATCCTGCGCCCACAGCAGAAACGCAGCAAAGAACATAAAAATCTGATGAGCTCCATCGCCAAAGGTGATGAAGTGCTGACGAATGGTGGCCTGGTTGGTCGCGTCACTAAAGTTGCCGAAAGCGGATACATCGCTATCGCACTGAACGACACCACTGAAGTGGTTATCAAACGTGACTTCGTAGCCGCCGTTCTGCCGAAAGGCACCATGAAGGCGCTGTAATCCACTTTTCCCTAAGGGAACTGCCGTGTTAAACCGTTATCCTTTGTGGAAGTACGTCATGCTGGTCGTCGTCATTGTCGTCGGCCTGCTGTATGCGCTCCCCAACCTGTATGGTGAGGATCCGGCTGTTCAAATCACTGGCGCGCGCGGCGTCGCCGCCAGTGAGCAAACGCTGATCCAGGTCCAGAAAACGTTACAAGAAGAAAAAATTACCGCTAAGTCTGTGGCACTGGAAGAGGGCGCAATTCTTGCGCGCTTCGACACCACCGATGTCCAGCTCCGCGCACGCGAAGTGCTGGTGGACGTGTTGGGTGATAAATACGTCGTGGCGCTGAACCTTGCTCCGGCAACCCCGCGCTGGCTGGCGGCCATCCATGCCGAGCCGATGAAGCTGGGTCTTGACCTTCGCGGCGGCGTACACTTCCTGATGGAAGTCGATATGGACACCGCGCTGGGCAAACTGCAGGAACAAAATATCGACAGCCTGCGCAGCGAGCTGCGTGATAAAGGCATTCCTTACTCCACCGTGCGTAAAGAAGACAATTTTGGTCTGAGCATCGCTTTCCGTGACGCTACCGCGCGCGATCAGGCAATCTCTTATCTTAGCCCGCGTCACCGCGACCTGGTTATCTCCACTCAGGGCAGCACCGGCCTGAAAGCGGTGATGACCGACGAGCGTCTGAAAGAAGCCCGCGAATACGCCGTGCAGCAGAACATCAACATTCTGCGTAACCGTGTAAACCAGCTGGGCGTTGCCGAGCCGCTGGTTCAGCGTCAGGGTGCCGACCGCATCGTAGTTGAGCTGCCGGGTATTCAGGACACCGCGCGCGCGAAAGAGATTCTTGGCGCCACCGCGACCCTGGAATTCCGTCTGGTCAACAGCAACGTTGACAGCTCCGCAGCCGCTTCCGGCCGCGTCCCTGGCGATTCTGAAGTGAAAAGTACGCGTGAAGGTCAGCCGGTTGTGCTGTACAAGCGCGTGATTCTGACCGGTGACCATATCACCGACTCCACTTCCAGCATGGACGAGTTCAACCAGCCGCAGGTTAACATCTCGCTCGACAGCGCCGGTGGTAACATCATGTCTAACTTCACCAAGGACAACATCGGTAAGCCGATGGCGACCCTGTTTGTGGAGTACAAAGACAGCGGTAAGAAAGATGCCAACGGTCGCGCCATTCTGGCGAAAGAGGAAGAGGTGATTAACATCGCCAACATCCAGTCTCGCCTGGGTAACAGCTTCCGTATTACCGGTATCAGCAACCCGAACGAAGCGCGTCAGCTCTCTCTGCTGCTGCGTGCCGGTGCGCTGATCGCGCCGATTCAGATCGTTGAAGAACGGACTATCGGCCCGACCCTGGGTATGCAGAACATCAAGCAGGGCCTGGAAGCGTGTCTGGCCGGTCTGGTGGTGTCTATCCTGTTCATGATCTTCTTCTATAAGAAATTCGGCCTGATCGCGACCTCTGCGCTGGTGGCTAACCTGGTGCTGATCGTCGGTATCATGTCCCTGCTGCCTGGGGCGACGCTGAGTATGCCGGGGATTGCGGGTATCGTCTTAACCCTTGCGGTGGCGGTCGATGCGAACGTTCTGATCAACGAGCGTATTAAAGAAGAGTTGAGCAACGGGCGTTCCGTTCAGCAGGCTATTGATGAAGGTTACAGGGGCGCATTCAGCTCGATCTTCGATGCGAACATTACGACGTTGATCAAAGTTATCATCCTGTACGCGGTCGGTACCGGTGCAATTAAAGGGTTTGCTATTACTACCGGTATCGGTGTGGCAACCTCGATGTTTACCGCTATCGTCGGCACCCGTGCCATCGTGAACCTGCTGTACGGCGGCAAGCGCGTTAAAAAGCTGTCTATCTGAGGAGTGCGTTGTGGCACAGGAATATACTGTTGAACAATTGAACCACGGCCGTAAAGTCTATGACTTTATGCGCTGGGACTACTGGGCTTTCGGCATTTCCGGTTTTCTGCTGATTGCCGCCATTGTGGTGATGGGCGTGCGTGGGTTTAACTGGGGTCTCGATTTCACCGGCGGTACGGTGATTGAAATTACCCTCGAAAAACCCGCCGACCTGGATCAGATGCGCGAAGCGCTGCAGAAGGCGGGCTTTGAAGAGCCGCAGCTGCAGAACTTCGGCAGCAGCCGCGACATCATGGTACGTATGCCGCCGGTACATGATACCAACGTCAGCCAGGAGCTGGGCAGCAAGGTCGTGAGCGTGATTAACCAATCGACCAGCCAGGACGCGACGGTTAAACGTATCGAGTTCGTGGGGCCGAGCGTCGGGGCCGATCTTGCGCAAAGCGGTGCAATGGCGCTGCTGGCGGCGCTGATCTGTATCCTGGTATACGTCGGCTTCCGTTTCGAATGGCGTCTTGCCGCCGGGGTGGTCATCGCCCTGGCGCACGATGTGGTCATTACGATGGGTATCCTCTCGCTGTTCCATATCGAGATTGACCTGACCATCGTTGCCTCGCTGATGTCGGTTATCGGCTACTCGCTGAACGACAGCATCGTGGTATCTGACCGTATTCGTGAAAACTTCCGTAAGATCCGCCGCGGTACGCCGTACGAGATCTTCAACGTGTCGTTGACCCAGACGCTGCACCGTACCTTGATCACTTCCGGGACCACGTTAGTGGTGATCCTGATGCTGTATCTCTTTGGCGGTCCGGTTCTCGAAGGCTTCTCGCTGACGATGCTGATCGGTGTCTCCATCGGTACGGCCTCTTCTATCTACGTGGCGTCCGCGCTGGCGCTGAAGCTGGGCATGAAGCGCGAGCATATGCTGCAGCAGAAAGTGGAGAAAGAAGGGGCGGATCAGCCGTCAATTCTGCCGTAAGGCAGTCCCGTTCTGATAACGCAATCCCGGCCGCAAGGCCGGGATTTTTTTATTACAGCGTCGCCAGTTTTGGCTACTCTTCATTATCCGCATGTGATGACAGGGAGTAACGCCCGCGGCCGTCGTAACCCGCTTCGCACTCCCCAACCGACCCTCCGGTACGGCCTGCCCGGCCCTGCGCCTGCGCAAAGCCGTACAGGCTCCGGGTAGCGAAGAGGCGCTGTACGGCGGGGAAGCCAATCGCTACTGACACTACGCTGTCAGTAGCCCTGTCGTAGACTCCTCCTGAACCCAAACAATGGACAGGAGGATGTATGAACAACGTAATTAACTGGTTTGAAATTCCGGTCGCCGATATGGATCGCGCGGTGGCGTTTTACGAGCCGGTGCTGCAGGTGACGCTGCGTCGGGAAAATATGGATAGCGCTGAAATGGCCGTTTTCCCGTACCAGGACCCGGCTCCCGGCGGCGCGCTGGCAAAATTTGACGGGGTTAAACCTGCCGCTCAGGGATGTATTATCTATCTGCATACCGACAATCTGGCCGCGACGCTCGACCGCGTAAGCTCTGCCGGCGGCAGCTGCGTCTTTGGCCCGCTTGAGCTGTCGAACGATATCGGCACCATCGCGCTGTTTATTGACAGCGAAGGTAATCGGATTGGCCTGCATCAACCAAAGAACCTGTCCCATTAATGCTCAATGACGCCTGCGGGACAAGCCCTAAAGAGTAAGAGAAAAGAGAATGAGCCGACGCGCCGACCGCCTTTTTCAAATCGTGCAGATCCTGCGGGGGAGAAGGCTGACCACCGCCGGACTGCTGGCGGAGCGGCTCGGCGTATCGGAGCGCACCGTCTACCGGGATATCCGCGATCTGTCGCTCTCCGGCGTGCCGGTGGAGGGCGAGGCCGGCAGCGGATATCGCCTGCTGGCCGGCTACAGCCTGCCGCCGCTAATGCTGACGACCCAGGAGTCGGAAGCGCTGGTGGCCGCCATTCGGCTGCTGCAAACCTGGGGAGGCGAATCGCTGTCCCAGGCGCTGGAGTCGGCTCAGGAAAAGGTGCTGGCGATTTTGCCTGAGGAGAGCCGGCGCAAGGCCGAGCAGTCGCGGCTTTTTGCGCCGGACTTTGGCGTTCAGGGCTACAGCAAGACGCAGTTCGATCTGGTGCATCGGGCGGTTTCCGGTCAGCGGGTGCTGGCGCTGCACTATCGCGACGAAGCAGGAAAGGTGTCGCAGCGTGAAGTGCTGCCGCTGGGACTGTTTTTCTGGGGCGAGCGCTGGCTGCTGGTGAGCTGGTGCGAGCTGCGCGATGATTACCGCTGCTTTCGTCTCGACCGCTGTCTGGAAGTGGCGGCTACCGGGCGCCTTTTCAGCGAGCGGGCCGACCGTTCATTGAGTGATTTTCTGCGTAAGGTGAGGTGCGAAGATCGCGAAGCATAATGCGGGTCAATCGATATCCCCGGCGCAGAGGCCGGGGAGCATCGGGCAGGATTAGAAGTTGTAACCCACCACGAAGTAACCACCCCAGCCGGTAGAGCGAACGTTGAAGTCGCCGTCACCGAAGTTCAGCTTCGCGTCGTTAGCCCACTGACCGCCGTTATGGAAGTAACGAGCCACTACCGAGTAGTGCCAGTGTGCGTAGTTCAGTGCCAGGATGTGGCTGGAAGCGATGGAGTTGCTGGTGCGCGCGTGTTTGCCGTTCTGGTCGTAGAAGTTGTCATCGCCCAGATCGGAGCCCCAGTCAAAGTTGGTGAAGCCGATGTAGCTCAGCGAGCCGCCCCACAGGTCGGTCAGCGGAACAAAGTATTTCACCTTGAAGCGGTAGCCATCCCACTCGTTTTCGTTGGATGCGCCGTAGTTCTGCCACTGGTATTTGGCGTAGACGTTCAGGGAGAGGCTCATCGGCAGGCCGGTATCGATGTCGGTACCGAGACCCATATACCAGGTGCTCTGACGACCGGACGCGTTGCGGCCCATGTCGTAGATGTAGTTGTTAGCGAAATACCACTCTTTAAACGGACCGAAGCTCAGGTCGGTATTGGTCAGCTTATCGATAGAGAAACGCGGCTCAATTTCCATAAACAGCGGGGAACCGTGGTTCCAGATACCTTTCGCGTTGGTGTTACCGCCGAAGAATACCGGTGCATCCATGTAACCATAGAAATCAAACCAGTCTTTCTTGGCAAAGGCTTCGTATTCCAGGTAGGTATCGTTGCGGATTTGTGGCCCAAAACGGGTGTGGTAGCTACCCACCACGTTTACACTCTGGTGCCACCAATCAGACAGGTACTGCGGTTTGTCGTTTTCTGCCGCGCCGGCAGTGAAAGATGCGGAGAGCGCCACGACGGCGCTTGCTGCCAGTAATGTTTTTTTCATATTGATGCCACTGTTTAAATTGAGCCGAAAGGCGTGAAGAAATTTGCCGAAGCGTATCTAAATATTTCGTATTTCTGTGGCGTCTATTATAGGAATCATTGCTCACAAAAATATGTGTTGTTTCACAGATCGAAAACATGCGTAATCGATTGCGTTCACGATTCTATGCATTTCTTGACAGAATGCCACTGAAATTCATCACTGAAGCCCATTTTTTCTGAACTGTTGCGAAAAATTGTAAGTGGATTTTCGGCGGGGGAAGCCGGACGTCAGAAACGCCCGGCGGGGAGCTTACTGCGCGTCTGCGGGTTGAATATCGTGGATGCGTACGAAGCCTAGCTGCTCCGGCGTGACGCCGCTGAGGCGTAGCGGAATATCGACGTCGCTCGGTGCCAGAATGCTGGCGGGGGCGCTAATCAGCTGGTCGCGGACGTTGACCTCCCGGTAGCTCTCGGTGGTGCCGCTGATCTGCCCGGAGGCCACGGTTGCGCTAAACGCCGGCAGCGGATCGTTTGATTCGCCCTGGATACGCAGCGTCAGGCGGGTGCCGTCGCCGTCGGGAGCGATATCGCGCAGCGACATCCGCAGGGTGCCTATCTGGCTGTTCAGCCGCGCCGGGGTTTTCGCTCCGGGCAGCAGGTAAACGCCGCTGCTGGACTTCGCGTTAAGGGCGTTTTGCTGGGTAATTTTCACCGTTTGCTGATTGAGCTGGGTCATCTCCTTGCTCAACGTGCTCACGCTCTGATTCATCTGGCGAACTTCGCTTTGCTGAGCGCAGGCGCTGAGCGTAAAAAGGCTACCCACAATCGCCAGCTGCAAATAACGTCTTGTCATGGTCTGGATTCCGTTAACAGAGGGATGCTTAATGGTAGATCGTTTGCATAAGCGCACTATAGATCCTTTGTCTCAAAAGCTCTTTCTTTGTAGTCGGGTCACTTCGCGGTAAACTACCCGCCAGTTTAACTTGATGCCAGGACGCGCTATGCACTGCCCTTTCTGTTTCGCCGTAGATACTAAAGTGATCGACTCTCGTCTGGTGGGGGAGGGCTCTTCTGTACGTCGTCGTCGGCAGTGCCTGGTCTGCAATGAACGCTTCACCACCTTCGAAGTGGCCGAGCTGGTGATGCCGCGAGTGGTAAAAAGCAACGACGTTCGCGAACCCTTCAACGAAGATAAGCTGCGCAGCGGGATGCTCAAAGCGTTAGAAAAGCGTCCGGTCAGCGCCGACGATGTAGAAATGGCGCTCAACCATATCAAAACGCATCTGCGCGGCACCGGTGAACGCGAAGTTCCCAGCAAAATGATCGGTAACCTGGTGATGGAGCAGCTGAAGAAGCTCGATAAAGTCGCCTACATCCGCTTCGCTTCCGTCTATCGCAGTTTTGAAGACATCAAAGAATTCGGCGAAGAGATCGCCCGCCTACAGGATTAAGCCATGCATGACGAAATATACATGGCACGCGCGCTCAGGCTCGCCGCGCGCGGTCGCTTCACCACCCATCCAAACCCGAACGTCGGCTGCGTCATTGTTAAAGACGGCGAAATTGTTGGCGAAGGTTTCCACTACCGCGCCGGCGAGCCGCATGCCGAAGTGCACGCGCTGCGCATGGCCGGTGAAAGGGCCAAAGGCGCCACCGCCTACGTCACCCTGGAGCCCTGCAGCCATCACGGACGCACGCCGCCGTGCTGCGACGCGCTGATTGCCGCAGGCGTTGTGCGGGTGGTGGCCGCGATGCAGGACCCCAACCCGCAGGTGGCCGGGCGCGGTCTGTATCGCCTGCAGCAGGAAGGTATCGACGTCAGCCACGGCCTGATGATGGGCGAGGCTGAAGCGCTGAATAAGGGCTTCCTGAAGCGGATGCGCACCGGCTTTCCCTATATTCAGCTAAAAATGGGCGCCTCGCTTGACGGCCGCACGGCAATGGCCAGCGGCGAAAGCCAGTGGATCACCTCCCCGCAGGCGCGACGCGACGTGCAGCGCCTGCGCGCGCAAAGCCATGCGATCCTCACCAGCAGCGCCACCGTCCTCGCGGACGATCCGGCGCTGACCGTGCGCTGGGACGAGCTCAGCCCTGATATTCAGGCGCGCTATCCGCAGGAGAATCTGCGCCAGCCGCTGCGTATTGTCATCGACAGCCAAAACCGCGTGACGCCGCAGCACCGCATCGTGCAGCAGGCGGGAGAAACGCTGTTTGCCCGCACCCGTCAGGACTCCCGCGAGTGGCCTGAGAACGTGCGCACTCTGCAGATCCCGGAGCATAAAGGCCATCTCGATCTGGTGGTGCTGATGATGCAGCTGGGCAAGCTGCAGATTAACAGCATCTGGGTGGAGGCCGGTCCTGCTCTGGCCGGCGCGCTGCTGCAGGCGGGGCTGGTGGACGAGCTTATCCTCTACATTGCGCCTAAACTGTTAGGAAGCGACGCGCGCGGACTCTGCGCGCTGCCGGGGCTTGAGAAGCTGGCCGACGCTCCCCATTTCAAATTCAACGAGATACGTCATGTAGGCCCGGACGTTTGCCTGCATTTAGTCAGCGCGTGATCGCCCTGCCGGACGGGGAAACCGCGCCGCTACGCCTGGTTATTCAGCATGCGACGAGACGGTCAGCGAGGGACGCAGCCTGAAGAGAGGTCGGGTCGGCCGCAGCTCACGTCAGAGCAGTTTGCAGGATGAAGTGTATAAAATATTATGGTAGAATCCGCCCCCCTTGCGGGGCCAAATGAACCCGAAGGAAGAGTATGAACATTATTGAAGCTAACGTTGCTACCCCGGACGCTCGCGTCGCCATCACCATTGCGCGTTTCAACAACTTTATCAATGACAGCCTGCTGGAAGGTGCTATTGACGCCCTGAAGCGCATCGGTCAGGTAAAAGATGACAATATTACCGTTGTTTGGGTTCCAGGCGCGTATGAGCTGCCGCTGGCGGCTGGCGCACTGGCAAAAACCGGTAAATATGACGCGATAATTGCGCTGGGTACGGTGATCCGTGGCGGTACCGCGCACTTTGAATATGTGGCTGGCGGAGCAAGCAATGGCCTGGCGCACGTCGCCCAGGAAAGCGAGGTTCCGGTAGCCTTTGGTGTTCTGACCACCGAAAGCATTGAGCAAGCCATCGAACGCGCTGGCACTAAAGCCGGTAACAAGGGCGCAGAAGCTGCGCTGACCGCGCTGGAAATGATTAACGTATTGAAAGCCATCAAGGCCTGAATTTTTTTGTAAGGGGAATTCCGTGAAACCTGCTGCTCGTCGCCGCGCCCGTGAGTGTGCTGTCCAGGCGCTTTACTCCTGGCAGTTGTCGAAAAACGACATCTCTGATGTTGAATACCAGTTCCTGGCGGAACAGGACGTTAAAGATGTCGACGTTCTGTATTTTCGCGAACTGCTGTCCGGAGTGGCGACTAACAGCGCATACCTCGACGGCCTGATGAAGCCGTATCTGTCCCGCCTGCTTGAAGAGCTGGGTCAGGTTGAGAAGGCGGTACTGCGTATCGCGCTGTTCGAACTGTCAAAACGTGACGATGTGCCGTACAAAGTCGCCATCAATGAAGCCATTGAGCTGGCGAAAACCTTCGGCGCTGAAGATAGTCACAAGTTTGTCAACGGCGTGCTGGATAAAGCAGCTCCGGCAATTCGTCCCAACAAAAAGTAAACTCCAGGTCGGGCTTTGCAGGACTCATCCTCGTGAACCCGGCCTTAGAGCCTATTTCGGTAGGCTCTCATTTTTTTCTTTTGCTGAGGCATAACGTATGGCATGCGGCGAATTCTCCCTGATTGCCCGTTATTTTGATCGCGTAAAAAGCATGCGTCTCGATGTGGAAACCGGCATTGGCGACGACTGCGCACTCCTGAATATTCCCGAGAAAAAAACGCTGGCAATCAGCACCGACACCCTGGTGGCGGGCAACCATTTCTTACCTGATATCGATCCTGCCGATCTGGCCTATAAAGCGCTGGCCGTTAATCTGAGCGACCTCGCGGCGATGGGCGCGGAGCCGGCGTGGCTAACGCTGGCGCTGACGCTGCCGGAGGTGGACGAGGCGTGGCTGGAGTCCTTCAGCGATAGCCTGTTTATGCTGCTCAACTATTACGACATGCAGCTGATCGGCGGTGATACCACCCGCGGCCCGCTGTCGATGACGCTGGGTATCCACGGTTTTGTGCCGCCGGGACGCGCCCTGAAGCGCTCCGGGGCGAAGCCCGGCGACTGGATTTACGTAACCGGCACGCCCGGCGACAGCGCCGCGGGGCTGGCAATACTGCAGGAGCGGCTGGCGGTGGCTGACGCCGCCGACGCCGACTATCTGCTGGCGCGCCATCTGCGCCCGATGCCGCGCGTGCTGCAGGGCCAGGCGCTGCGCGATCTGGCGAGCTCGGCTATCGATCTTTCCGACGGCCTGGTCTCCGATCTGGGCCATATCCTCAAAGCCAGCGGCTGCGGGGCGCGCATCGACCTTGACGCGATGCCGCTATCCGAGGCGATGCAGCGTCAGGTTGAGCCGGAGACGGCCCTGCGCTGGGCGCTTGCCGGCGGCGAAGATTATGAGCTGTGCTTTACCGTACCGGAGCTCAATCGCGGCGCGCTCGACGTGGCTATCGGCCAGCTTGGGGCGCGATTTACCTGCATCGGGCAGGTTTGCGCCGAAGCCGACGGCCTGCAGTTTTTGCAGGCAGGTAAGGCGGTGAAGCTTGATTTAAAGGGGTACGATCATTTTGGTACGCAGTAAAGATAGTGCAAAAAGTCGGCTGAACCTGCTTAACCCCTGGCATCTGCTGGCGACCGGCTTTGGCAGCGGGCTAAGCCCCATCGTCCCCGGGACTATGGGGTCGCTGGCGTCGATTCCGTTTTGGTATCTGATGACGTTTCTACCCTGGCAGCTCTATTCGCTGGTGGTGATGATGAGCATCTGTATTGGGGTCTATATCTGCCACCGCACGGCGAAAGATATGGGCACTCACGATCACGGCAGCATCGTCTGGGATGAGTTTGTCGGGATGTGGATAACCCTGATGGCGCTGCCGACTCTTGACTGGCAGTGGGTGGCCGCCGGATTCGTCATTTTCCGCATTTTCGATATGTGGAAGCCGTGGCCGATTCGCTGGTTCGACCGTAATATTCACGGCGGAATGGGGATCATGGTCGATGATATCGTCGCCGGCGTGATTTCGGCGGGCGTGCTCTACGTCATCGGCCATCACTGGCCGATCGGTCTTATCTGACGGCAGAACCCCGGCGGCGCGATGCCTGCCGGGGTTCTGGCTTAACGCCGTCGGCAGGCTATTTGAATCCGACCACCGGATGCGGCCTGTACGGCGCTTCCAGCTTTTCTATCTGCTCCGGCGTCAGGGTTAAATCGACGGCGTTCAGCAGCTCATCCAGCTGGTCCTGACGCGAGGCGCCGATAATCGGCGCGGCGACGCCGGGCTTGCTCAGCAGCCACGCCAGCGCAACCTGTGCCCGTCCGACGCCCAGCTCCTCCGCCACCTCCGCGAGATTCGCCGCGATCAGCTCATCGTTGCTATCGCTGGCGCTATACAGCGACTGGCCAAACTCATCGGAGACCAGCCGCGCGGTGGTTTCTCCCCACGGGCGGGTGAGACGGCCGCGCGCCAGCGGGCTCCAGGGGATGACCGAGACCCCTGCTCGATTGCACAGCGGCAGCATCTCGTTCTCTTCTTCGCGGTAGATCAGGTTGTAGTGATCCTGCATGGTGACGAAGCGCGCCCAGCCGTGACGCTCCTGCAGGTCCAGGGCCTGGGCAAACTGGCGGGCATGCATCGACGAGGCGCCGATATAGCGTGCCTTACCCGCCTTAACCACCTCATTCAAGGCTTCGAGGGTCTCTTCAATCGGCGTGGTGTAATCCCAGCGGTGGATTTGCAGCAGGTCAACATACTCCATGTCCAGGCGCCGCAGGCTGTCGTCGATAGAGCGCAGGATCTGCGCGCGGGAGAGGCCTTCCGGCAGATCGCCCACCTGGTGATAAACCTTGGTGGCGACCACCACTTCGTCGCGGCGGGCAAAGTCGCGCAGGGCGCGGCCAACGATCTCTTCGCTGCTGCCTTCGGAGTAGCTGTTGGCGGTATCAAAAAAGTTGATGCCGCCTTCCAGAGCGCGCTGAATTAGCGGGCGGCTGCTCTCTTCCGGTAGCGTCCAGGCGTGTTTGCCCCGGTCCGGCTCGCCGAAGGTCATGCAGCCAAGACACAGTCGGGAAACCCGCAGGTTGGTTGCTTCAGGGGTGATATATTGCATTGATATGCTCCTGCTATGCGCTAAAAAGGGTTTCTTTTAAGCATAGCAGGAGCCGTTCGGAGGGTTATGCGAGCCAGGCGTTGATTTTGGCTTCGATACCGGCGGCATCGAGGCCGAGGTCAACGTGAACTTCTTCCTGGGTTCCCTGGGGAATAAAGAAGTCCGGCAGACCGATATTCAGCACCGGCACCGCGCGGCGATGCGCCATCAGCAGCTCATTAACGCCGCTGCCCGCGCCGCCCATGATCGCGTTCTCTTCCAGGGTGACCAGCGCCTCGTGCCCGGCGGCCAGCTGCAAAATCAGCGCGTTATCAAGCGGTTTCACAAAGCGCATATCCACCAGCGTGGCGTTGAGCTTGTCCGCCACCAGAGCGGCTTCCTTCAGCATGGTGCCGAAGTTCAGGATCGCAATTTTTTCGCCTTCGCGCTTCACCACGCCCTTGCCGATCGGCAGTGCGGCCAGCGGCTCCAGCGTCGCGCCGGTACCCGTTCCGCGCGGATAGCGCACCGCGCTTGGGCCGTCGCCGTAGTGATAGCCGGTATACAGCATCTGGCGGCATTCGTTCTCGTCGCTCGGCGTCATGATGACCATCTCCGGAATACAGCGCAGGAAGGAGAGGTCGAAGGCCCCCTGGTGCGTCTGCCCGTCGGCGCCGACGATGCCGGCCCGGTCGATGGCAAACAGCACCGGCAGCTTCTGGATAGCGACGTCGTGAATCACCTGATCGTAGGCGCGCTGCAGGAAGGTGGAGTAAATGGCCACCACCGGCTTATAGTCGCCGATTGCCAGCCCGGCGGCAAAGGTCACCGCGTGCTGCTCGGCGATAGCCACATCGAAATACTGGTCAGGGAATTTTTTCGAAAATTCGACCATCCCCGAGCCTTCGCGCATGGCCGGCGTCACGGCCATCAGCCTGCTATCTTTCGCCGCGGTTTCGCACAGCCAGTCGCCGAAAATTTTCGAATAAGAGGGCAGGCCGCCGCTGCTTTTTGGCAGCACCCCGCTGGTATGGTCAAATTTCGGCACCGCGTGGAAGGTGATTGGATCTTTTTCCGCCGGCTCATAGCCGCGGCCTTTTTTGGTCATAATATGCAGGAACTGCGGTCCTTTCAGATCGCGCATGTTCTTCAGCGTATTGACCAGCCCGAGCACGTCGTGACCGTCCACCGGCCCGATGTAGTTAAAGCCCAGCTCTTCAAACAGGGTCCCGGGAACCACCATGCCTTTGATATGTTCTTCGGTGCGTTTGAGCAGCTCTTTAATCGGCGGAACGCCTGAGAAGACCTTCTTGCCGCCTTCGCGCAGGGTCGAGTACAGCTTTCCGGAAAGCAGCTGCGCGAGATGATTATTCAGCGCGCCGACGTTCTCAGAAATCGACATTTCATTGTCGTTCAGCACCACCAGCAGGTCGGGTTTGATATCGCCCGCGTGGTTCATGGCCTCAAACGCCATCCCGGCGGTGATCGCCCCGTCGCCAATGACGCAGACCGCGCGCCGCTGCTTGTCTTCCTTCGCGGCGGCAATGGCGACGCCAATGCCCGCAGAAATGGAGGTCGATGAGTGTCCGACGCTCAGCACGTCATATTCGCTTTCGCCGCGCCACGGGAACGGATGCAGCCCGCCTTTCTGCCGAATGGTGCCGATTTTGTCACGGCGGCCGGTCAGAATTTTATGCGGGTAGGCCTGATGGCCAACGTCCCAAATCAGGCGGTCGAAAGGGGTGTTATAGACGTAGTGAAGCGCCACGGTCAGTTCAACCGTGCCGAGGCCGGAGGCAAAATGCCCGCTGGAACGGCTGACGCTGTCCAGCAGATAGCGCCGAAGTTCGTCGCACAGCTTCGGCAGGCTATCTTTCGGCAACAAACGCAGCTCCTGGGTGGAATCTACCAGCGCCAGGGTCGGGTATTTGGCAATATCAAAACTCATCAGAGACTCATTTATTGTTTATTTATCACGCTGAATTATGTAATTCGCGAGCGCTTCCAGTGCCGTGGTATCCAGAGATTGCGCGGCCAGCTCATTTAGCGACTGGCGGGCGTCTTCAATCAGGCCGTGCGCTTTGTTTCGGGCTTGCTCAAGACCCAGAAGCGCGGGGTAGGTACTTTTGCCCAGCTGCTGATCGGCTCCCTGACGTTTGCCAAGGGTCGCAGTATCCCCTACCACGTCAAGAATGTCATCCTGGACCTGGAAGGCGAGGCCGATATTTTCCGCATAGCGATCGAGCGCCGGCAGCGCCGCACGGCAGCGTTCGCCGGCGCTCAGGGCGCCCATGCGTACCGCCGCGCGAATCAGCGCCCCGGTCTTATGGCGATGAATGCGCTTGAGCGCTTCAAGGTCAACCTGATGGCCTTCGGCTTCGAGATCCAGCGCCTGACCACCGCACATCCCGGCAACGCCGCTGGCCTGAGCCAGCTCGGAAACCATCGCCAGCCGGTCGCGATCCGGTACTTCCGGCATCGCCGCATCACTTAGTATAGAAAACGCCAGCGTTTGTAGGGCATCTCCGGCAAGAATTGCGTTGGCTTCGCCAAATTTAATATGGCAGGTAGGCAGGCCGCGACGCAGATCGTCATCGTCCATGGCCGGCAGATCGTCATGCATCAGCGAATAGGCGTGGATGCATTCAACGGCCGCGGCCGGCGCGTCCAGGGTTGCGCGGCTGACGCCAAACATGTCGCCGGTGGCGTACACCAGGAAGGGGCGCAGGCGCTTGCCGCCTAATAATGCGCCGTATTGCATGGCTTCAACCAGCGGAGTGTTCTGAAACGGCAGCGGCGCAAGAAAACGGCGCAGCGCGTCGTTGGCCTGCTCAACGCAGGCCTGAAGCTGTTGCGGGAAATCCATCTATTCAGCGTCCGGTGTAAAAGGCGTCAGCGGCGTATCTTCGCTCTCTGCCAGCAGAATTTGTACGCGCTGCTCGGCCTGCTGCAGCTTTGCCTGTCCCTGACGCGCCAGCTGCACGCCGCGCTCAAACTCACCGAGCGCTTCTTCTAACGGCAGAGCGCCGCTTTCCAGACGATTGACGATCTGCTCCAGTTCGCTCAGGGCGGTTTCAAAGCTGGCCGGGGCCTCATTTTTCTTTGGCATAGTGAATATAGACTCTTGTTATGTCGCGACAGCAGTATGGTAACGAAGTCACGTGGTTAAGCAAATATACGCTTTATCCGGCAAGCGGCGCCGGCCTAAGCCTGATGCGCTCCCGGCGAACCTGTCGTCCCGGCTGCGGCAGATGATTTAGCGTAAAACACGCAATGCCGGGTGAAAAGCTTCCATTAGTGGTATACTTCGCGCCCTGGATGCAGGCACCGCGGTGCACTGCAGTACATCTTTTGCTTAAAGCCCTGTCGGGCTTGCCAACGAACTATTGTCGCCATGAAGTTTATCATTAAATTGTTCCCGGAAATCACCATCAAAAGCCAATCTGTGCGATTGCGCTTCATTAAAATCTTAACCGGGAACATTCGTAACGTTCTCAAAAACTATGATGAGACGCTCGCCGTCGTTCGTCATTGGGATCATATCGAAGTTCGCGCGAAAGACGAAAATCAGCGTCCGGCTATTCGCGATGCGCTGACCCGAATTCCCGGTATTCACCATATTCTCGAAGTCGAAGACGTCCCCTTCACTTCGCTGCACGATATTTTCGAGCAAACGCTGCCGCTGTGGCGCGAGAAGCTGGAAGGCAAAACCTTCTGCGTGCGCGTGAAGCGTCGCGGTAAGCATGAGTTTACCTCTATCGAAGTGGAACGCTACGTCGGTGGCGGCCTCAACCAGCATATCGAGACCGCCCGCGTTAAGCTGACCAACCCGGATATCACCGTCAATCTGGAGATCGAAAACGATCGCCTGCTGCTGGTGAAAGGGCGCTATGAAGGCATCGGCGGTTTCCCTATCGGCACCCAGGAAGACGTGCTGTCGCTGATTTCCGGCGGCTTTGACTCCGGCGTTTCCAGCTACATGCTGATGCGTCGCGGCTGTCGCGTACACTACTGCTTCTTTAACCTCGGCGGCGCGGCGCACGAAATCGGCGTTCGTCAGGTTGCGCACTACCTGTGGAACCGCTTTGGCAGCTCCCACCGCGTGCGTTTTGTGGCGATTAACTTCGAGCCAGTAGTCGGTGAGATCCTCGAAAAAGTTGACGACGGCCAGATGGGCGTCGTGCTCAAGCGCATGATGGTTCGCGCGGCTTCGCAGGTAGCCGAACGCTACGGCGTGCAGGCGCTGGTGACCGGCGAAGCGCTGGGTCAGGTATCCAGCCAGACGCTGACCAACCTGCGGCTGATCGATAACGTCTCCGATACGCTGATTCTGCGTCCGCTGATCTCTCACGATAAAGAGCACATCATCAACCTGGCGCGCGAAATCGGTACCGAAGATTTTGCCCGCACCATGCCGGAATACTGCGGCGTGATCTCGAAGAGCCCGACCGTGAAGGCGGTGAAGGCGAAGATCGAAGCGGAAGAGCAGAACTTCGATTTCAGCATCCTTGAGAAGGTGGTGGCGGAAGCCAATAACGTCGATATCCGCGATATCGCCCAGCAGACTCAGCAGGAAGTGGTTGAAGTTGAAACCGTCAGCGGTTTTGGCCCCAACGACGTGATTCTGGATATTCGCTCGGTTGACGAGCAGGATGAGAAACCGCTGAAGGTGGAAGGCGTCGAGGTGGTTTCGCTGCCGTTCTACAAGCTGAGCACCCAGTTCGGCAACCTCGACCAGAGCAAAACCTGGCTGCTGTGGTGCGAGCGTGGCGTAATGAGCCGCCTGCAGGCGCTCTATCTGCGCGAGCAGGGCTTTGATAACGTGAAGGTCTATCGCCCGTAGCCGGCGGAGAGCACCCCGTAAAGCGCCGCCCGGCGCGAACGGGGAGGTCCCGGATAGCGGCAGCGATGCCTTATCCGGGCGACCAATCCTGACCCGTCGCGGATCAGGCTTCGTAGAAGTTATAGATTCCCGCCGCCATCACCAGCTGTGAAGCGACCTCGTACGCCTTTTCACGACCGACCAGCAGATCGATCATCTTGAGCGCAAAATCAATCGCCGTTCCCGGCCCCTGGCTGGTGAGCAGGTTAACCCGCGGATCCCAGACCACGCGCTTATCCTGCCACTGCCCGACGGGAATTTGCTCCTTCAGCGCTGGAAAGCCGGTCATGTTGCCGATGGGGAAAAGGTTATGCGGGACCAGCACCGTGGCGGCAGCGGCGCAGATGGCGGCGACGATCCGCCCGGAGAGATGGAACTGGCGGACCGTTTCGACCAGCAGCGGGCTATCGCGGAAGTATTCCGCGCCCTTGATGCCGCCGGGCAGAACGATAATGTCATAGTCGCCGTCGGCAACTTCGACCAGCGGCGCATCGGCCAGCAGCTTAACGCCGCGCGAGCAGACAACGGTCAGGCTGCCGTCGCCGGCGACGCTGGCGGTGGTGACCTGCACGCCGCCGCGTACTAATAAATCGATAGCGGTGACCGCTTCCGTCTCTTCGCTACCAGGGGCGAGGCAAATCAGTGCCGACGCGCTCATATTCATTCTCCTTACGCTTGACCAGTTCAAACATGCGGGCGTTTTCCGGTACGGCAAGGCCGTGGGCGCGGGCGCGCTTGAGCAGAAAACCGGTGATATAGTCGATTTCCGTATGACGCTGAGCGCGGATATCCTGCAACATCGAAGAGATATTTTCTGCCGTACTTTCAATTACCTGATGAACATAAAATAGCAGGTTTTCCGGCGACGTATGTATGCCTTCGCGCTCCATCACCGCGGCAACTTCCCGGCAGATAGTTTCTACCTCCGCCGCCGCGTCGCGCAGATCGCCGTTTTTACAGTTTCGTAGCGCCGTCAGCGGATTAATCACGCAGTTGACCGCCAGCTTGCTCCAGAGCGCCGGCTGAATATTATTGTGCCAGGCCACGTCGGGCAGGACGTTTTGCAGCGTATCGGCAAGCGCGCTGTAGTCCTGCGGATAGCCCTTCGCCGGGCCAATATGGGTGGTCCCGTTAGCGACGTGAACGATAACGTTGCCGTCGCGCCGTGCGGCCTGGGTGGTTGACGCCAGCAGCAGGGGCTGGGTGACGCCTTTGAGCTCGTCGACGGTGCCCATGCCGTTATGGATAAGCAGTATCGGGGAGGAGGCGGGCAGGCGCTCGGCGAGGTTCTTTACCGCCGTAGAGACCTGCCAGGCCTTCAGGGTAACCAGCAGCAGGTCGCTGCTGGCGAGAAAATCGGGATCGTTAGCAGTTAACGATTCGTTGAAAATGCTGCCGTCACTCTCGACCAGATTGACGCTGCAGAATGGCTGTGGGACGCGCAACCACCCCTGGACTTCGTGTCCATGTTTACACAGCGCGGTCAGCCATAGCTGCCCAAGCGCACCGCATCCGAGTACGGTTACCTTCATTAATCCTCCTCACCTGCGACAATCCCAGGCACTCATAGCTAAAGTATATACTCGTTGTCCTTCCTGCTGCAGCCAATGCCGCCGCGGCGGGAAAAACCTGGAGCATAGCGCCGTCAGCTATGCTTGCGGGATAACCAGTTGAGTTATGCCGTGTTGCAGGTATTATGCAACGCAAAAGAAACGAAAGGAGAGGAAAAGATGCCATCTTTCGATATTGTCTCTGAAGTCGATCTTCAGGAAGTTCGAAACGCCGTAGAGAATGCGACCCGTGAAGTTGAATCGCGTTTTGATTTTCGTAACGTGGAAGCCAGCTTTGAGCTGAACGAAAAAAATGAGACCATCAAGGTTCTCAGCGAGTCTGATTTCCAGATTAACCAGCTGCTGGATATTCTGCGCGCTAAGCTGCTGAAGCGCGGCATTGAGGGCAGCTCTCTCGAGGTGCCGGAAGAGTTCGTGCACAGCGGTAAAACCTGGTTTGTGGATGCCAAACTGAAGCAGGGCATTGAGAGCACGATGCAGAAAAAAATCGTTAAGCTCATCAAAGACAGCAAGCTGAAGGTGCAGGCGCAGATTCAGGGCGAAGAGATCCGCGTGACCGGCAAGGCGCGTGACGATCTGCAGGCGGTAATGGCGCTGGTGCGCGGCGGCGATTTAGGCCAGCCGTTCCAGTTCAAGAACTTCCGCGACTAATAAAAAAGCGGGTTATCCCCGCTTTTTTTAACTTCCTTTTATCGCCTGCTCAACCTCAAAGCGATTGGTCAGCTTGCTGTCGATTTTGACGTAGACCGAACGCTCTTCGGCCACCACCAGCGCCTGCTTCACCCCGTCGAGGGCCAGCAGACGCGTCTGCAGTGAATCATCAACGGCCACCTCACCCGGGATTTCAATTCTCAGGCTGCTGACGTACGGCGGCTCGCTCATCGTTCCGGCAACCAGCAGCCACAGCATCGCCAGCAGCGCGCCGAGCAGGAACACGGTCTGCGAATCGAAGAAGCCGTCAACCCAGCCGCCGAGCGCGCCGCCAATCGCCACGCCGAGAAACTGGCTGGTGGAGTAGATGCCCATCGCGGTGCCTTTATACCCGGCCGGCGACTCTTTGCTAATCAACGACGGCAGCAGCGCTTCCAGCAGGTTAAAGGCGAGGAAGAACAGCTGAACCCCCGCGACCAGCTCCCAGAAGTATCCGCCCGCGCCCCACAGGACGATTTCGGCGACCAGCAGCAGCGCAACGCAGAACACGAAGACCTGCTTCATCTTGCGCTTCACTTCGGCATAGATGATAAACGGCACGACCGAGACAAAAGAGATAAGCATGGTCACCAGATAAATCTTCCAGTGCTCAGCGGCGGGGAAGCCTGCGGCCTCCAGCTGGCCGGGAAGGGCGACGAATGTCGACATCAGCATGATGTGCAGGCACATAATGCCGAAATTGAGCTTCAGCAGCTTTGGCTCGGCGAGCACTTTGCTAAAGCAGCCTTTTACCATGCCTGATTCGCGGTTCAGCACGTGATTATGGCTGTTGGGCACCACCCACAGGGTGAGCAGAATGCCCATTGACGCCAGTCCGGCGATCATCCAGAACAGGGCGTGCAGGCCCAGCTGGTGGGTGACTATCGGCCCCAGTACCATGGCGATAGCAAAGGTTACGCCGAAGCTGACGCCAATAAAGGCCATCGCTTTGGTGCGGTTCTGCTCGCGGGTTAAATCGGAAAGGAGCGCCATGACCGCGGCGGCAATCGCCCCGGAGCCCTGCAGCGCCCGGCCGAGAATAATGCCCCAGATGGAGTCGCTGAGCGCGGCGATAACGCTGCCAATAACGAAGATCAGCAGGCCGCCTACGATCAGCGGCTTGCGGCCGATACGGTCGGAAAGCAGGCCGAACGGGATCTGAAACAGGGCCTGGGCCAGTCCATAAATACCAATCGCCAGACCGATAAGCGCCTCGCTGGCGCCCTGTAATGCCATACCGTAGGTGGTTAGAACCGGCAGAACCATAAACATGCCGAGCATACGCAGCGAGAATACGGTTCCCAAACCCCAGGTCGCGCGCAGTTCGCCTGGCGTCATTTTGTTATCGTTCATTACCACCTCAATCTAAAAACTGCGCCTAGTGTAGTGGGGGGAGCCGGAAGCGTAAATAAATGTTTGTTTAACAGATATTACCGGTCTGTTGCGCGGCGAGGTAAGTGCGGTAGAAATAAAGAAACCGGTGGAGGAAGCCCCACCGGGATGCAGCATTTATTGTAAATTAAAGTCAACCCACTGGCCGCCGGCGTCGGCGGATTTCACGCATTGTTCAACCCAGTAGACGCCGTGCAGGCCAGCCTCGACGTTCGGGTACCAGAAGTCTGCCAGCAGCTCGGCGTCGCCGCGATCCGTCGCATCTATGGCAATAGCGAAGCGGCGGTAGAGGTTTGCCCAGGCTTCGAACAGACCCTCAGGATGGCCGCCGCCGATGCGATCGTCCGCCAGCGCCTCGCGGCTGAGGTAGGGCATTCCGCGCTCAAGGATCCGTACCGGTTCGCCCTGCACCTCGTAGCTGAGCTGATTGGGGCGCTCATCCCACCATTCGATACTGGCCTTTTCACCAACCACGCGCACCTTTTGCGAATGCATGGCGCCGCTGTTGACCGCGCTGGTCCACATCGAACCGACCGCACCGTTGTCGTACTCCATCAGCACGAAGGCGTTATCTTCCAGCGGCGCCCTGGACTTAACGAAGCTCTGGCGGGCGCACATCAGGCGCTTAATGTTGATCTGCGGCACCATGGTTTCGGCGATAAACAGCGGGTGCGTTGCGAGATCGCCCAGCACGTAGCTCGGACCCGCGTATTCCGGCGTTACCCGCCAGCGGGTCGATTCCGCCTGCAGCTCGATCGCCTCGTTATGAAAACCGTGGGCGAACTGCATGGTGATCACCCGAATCTGGCCGAGCAGCCCTTCGGCGATCATCTGCCGCGCCTGCTGGACCATCTGATATCCGGCATAGCCGTAGGTGACGCCGACGATTTTGTTCTGCCGGCGGCTCAGCGCCAGCAGCTCGTTGGCTTCGGCGGCGGTGAAGCACAGCGGCTTTTCGCAGATAACGTGCAGCCCGGCTTCCAGCGCGGCTTTGGCGATCGCAAAGTGGGTATTGTTTGGCGTGGTGACCGACACCACCTCGACGCCATCGGGACGCAGCGCCTCCTCGCGGAACAGGGTTTGATAGTCGGCGTAGCAGCGCTCCGGCGCGATGCCGAGCTGCTGGCCAAACCGACGCCCGCGTTCGGCATCGATATCGAGCGCGCCCGCCAGCAGGGTAAAGACGTCGTCGCGCAGCGCCGCAGAGCGGTGGCTGTAGCCAATCTGGCTGGTGCCGCCGCCGCCGACCATCCCCCAGCGAAGGGAACGGGGCAGGGGTTTCATGCCGTTTAACATGGAGCTCTCCTTTCAAAAACACGGGTGTCAGAGGGGACGTTGAGTGATTCCTGCCGCTTGCGCCGTCGACGGGGCATATTTCGGCATCCACATTATGGAATTATTTATTTCATTTTATTATTAATTTGAAATTTATTTTTCGTTTGTGCGAGGGCGATCGAAAAATGGCGATATCCGTGAAGAAATAAAGGGGAGGAGAAGAAAGAGAAGGCTATGTGCCGGGCGATACGGGGCGACACATCCGGCGGGCGTGAGATAAGCAGGGAGGCGCAGGCGATGCTGATTAGCGAGCGGTACAAATAAAAAACCCCGCCGAAGCGGGGTTTGTCACAGAGCCAATCTTATCCGACGTAGGCCAGCAGATTGTGCGAGTTCGGCACCATAAAGTCGACGGACATCATCACCGACAGCGCGGTAATAGCGACGATGGAAAAGACGAACAGCTTGCGCGCCCAGACTTTATCATCGGCCACTTTGTAACCGCGCAGCGCCATACCCAGCCACCAGACGCTCACCGCGGCCGCCACCACCAGGTATTTATACCCGGCGTAGCCACCCAGAGAGAGCATCAGCGTCGCGACGGCGAAAGCAATGATGTAGACGGTGATATGGTTCTTGGCAACCGAGATACCTTTCACTACCGGCAGAACCGGAATATTTGCCGCCTGATAATCCTTGAAGCGGAAAATCGCGATGGCATAGGAGTGAGGCATCTGCCACAGGCTAAAGATAGCCAGCAGAATGGCGGCACCGCTATCGAAATTACCGGTAACCGCACAGTAGCCAATCACCGGCGGCGCAGCGCCGGAGAGAGAACCAATCAGCGTGCCGTAAACGGAGTGGCGCTTCATGTACAGGCTGTAGACGCCGACATAAACCACGAACCCCATCACCCCCAGCCAGCAGGCCAAGGGATTAGCGCCAAACCACAGGAGCATGAAGCCAGCAATACCCAGCAAGGTGGCGTATACCAGCGAAGCTCCTGGCGAGATCAGCCCTTTGACCAGCACCCGGTTTTTCGTCCGTTCCATCTTGCGATCGATATCGCGGTCGATGTAGTTGTTGAATACACAACCCGAGGCGACCACCAGGGACACGCCGAGGAGCGTCCAGGCGAACAGCGGATAGTCGATGTGGCCCTTAGAGGCCAGCAGGAAACCGCCGATCACCGAGATCAGGTTGCCGAAAATGATGCCAGGTTTCGTTACTTGCAGGTATTGCTTAAACATACTCGCCGCTCTTAGTGCATCATCATGTTGTAGTTCAGGTTCCACATAATCCAGATGGAGCCGATAACAACGATAGCAATGATGATTACGGTGAAGATAAACGCGGTCAGGTTCCAACCTTCGTCAGATTTGCTGTTCATGTGCAGGAAGTACACCAGGTGTACCACGATCTGCACAATAGCAGTGACCAGGATAGTTCCCAGAATAGCCGCATGCGATGCGGAGCCACTCATAACCATAGCAAACGGAATGGCCGTCAGAATGATCGACAGGATAAACCCTGTCATGTAGCTCTTAACGCTGCCGTGAGAAGCGCCGTTATGATCGGTAGAATGACTCATTACATTGCCCCCATCAGATAAACAACAGAGAACACGCAGATCCACACCACGTCCAGGAAGTGCCAGAACAGGCTCAGGCACATGATACGGGTACGGTTAGTTGGCGTCAGGCCGCGACGCGAAACCTGGAACATCAGCACCGCCATCCAGATCAGACCGGAGGTGACGTGCAGACCGTGCGTGCCTACCAGCGCGAAGAACGCTGACAGGAAGCCGCTGCGATCCGGACCCATACCTTCAACAATCAGGTGATGGAATTCATAGAGTTCCATCGCGATGAACCCTGCCCCGAAGAGGAAGGTCAGCGCCAGCCAGGAAACGACCTGGCTCTTGTTGTTTTTGTACATGGCGATAGCCGCCATGCCGTAGGTGATGGAGCTGAACAGCAGCAGAGCAGTTTCAACCAGAACGAACGGCAGTTCGAAAATATCTTTACCGGTCGGGCCGCCCGCCGTGCCGTTCACCAGAACGGCATAGGTAGCGAACAGGGTGGCGAAGATAATGCAGTCGCTCATCAGGTAGATCCAGAAGCCGAATACCTTCATCGGCCCTGTATCGTGATGCCCGTGGTCGTGTCCGTGGGCGTTATGCGCAAGAGTATCAGTTGCCATTTTTCAGCCCCGCTTTGTTAATTTCATCGAAATGCTGACCTTCCAGTTTTTCGACTTCTGCAACAGGCACGTAGTAATCCACGTCTTCGTCAAAGCTCTTAATAATCCAGGTAACAACGATGCCGACAAAGCCAACAATCGCCATCCACCAGATATGCCAGATCATCGCGAAACCAAACACCGTAGCGAAGGCAGCAATAACGATGCCGGCGCCGCTGTTTTTCGGCATATGAATCTCTTCATAGCCTGCAGGTTTCTTGTACGCTTCGCCTTTTTCTTTCATTTCCCAGAACGCGTCGCGCTCGTGGACGTTCGGAACGATAGCAAAGTTATAGAACGGCGGAGGTGAAGAGGTTGCCCACTCCAGCGTACGGCCGCCCCACGGGTCACCGGTCAGGTCGCGGTTTTGCTCGCGATCGCGGATGGAGACGTAGAACTGAGTCAGCTGGCAGAGGATACCGCAAGCGATCAGCGCCGCGCCGCAGGCTGCAACAACCAGCATCGGGTGGAACTGCGGATCGATTTGCTGGCTCAGACGACGGGTCATCCCCATGAAGCCCAGCACGTACAGCGGCATAAACGCTACGAAGAAGCCGATGATCCAGAACCAGAACGCGCGTACGCCCCAGGTTTCGTTCAGCGTGAAGCCGAAGGCTTTTGGCCACCAGTAGGTCAGACCTGCGAAGCAGCCGAAGACCACGCCACCGATAATAACGTTATGGAAGTGGGCAATCAGGAACAGGCTGTTGTGCAGAACGAAGTCCGCGCCCGGAACCGCCAGCAGTACACCGGTCATGCCGCCTACGGAGAAGGTGACGATGAAGCCGATAGTCCACAGCATGGCAGAGTTCAGGACGATACGTCCCTGGTACATAGTGAACAGCCAGTTGAAGATCTTCACCCCGGTCGGGATGGCGATAATCATGGTTGTAATACCGAAGAAGGCGTTAACGTTCGCGCCGGCACCCATGGTGAAGAAGTGGTGCAGCCAAACGATGAACGACAGAACGGTAATACAAATGGTTGCCCATACCAGCGAGGTATAGCCGAACAGACGCTTACGCGAGAAGGTTGCCGCGATTTCGGAGAACACGCCGAATACGGGCAGAACCAGAATGTACACTTCCGGGTGACCCCAGGCCCAAATCAGGTTGATGTACATCATCATGTTGCCACCCATATCGTTGGTAAAGAAATGGGTGCCCAGGTAGCGGTCCAGGGTCAGCAGCGCGACGGTGACGGTCAGAATTGGGAAGGAAGCAATAATCAGGATGTTGGCGCACAGAGAAGCCCAGGCGAACACGGGCATCTTGAACATCGTCATGCCAGGGGCACGCATCTTGATAATGGTCACAAAGAAGTTAATACCGGTTAAGGTTGTCCCGATACCGGACAGCTGGAGAGCCCAGATCCAGTAATCGACCCCAACGCCCGGGCTGTACTCGATTCCCGATAGCGGCGGGTAGGCCAGCCAACCGGTCTGCGCGAACTCACCGACGCCCAGAGAGAGGTTAACCAGGATCACGCCAACAACGGTGAACCAGAAGCTCAGGTTGTTAAGGAACGGGAACGCCACGTCGCGCGCGCCGAGCTGCAGCGGAACAACGAGGTTCATCAGACCGATAACAAACGGCATCGCTACGAAGAAGATCATGATAACGCCGTGGGCGGTAAAGATCTGATCGTAGTGGTGAGGAGGCAGGAAGCCCGCATCCCCGGCCGAGGCCAGCACCTGCTGGCTACGCATCATGACGGCGTCAGCAAAGCCACGCAGCAGCATAACGATTGCTACGATGACGTACATGATACCGAGTCGTTTGTGGTCAACCGAAGTCAGCCACTCTTTCCATAGGTAGGACCACTTACCGAAGTAAGTGATTGCCGCCAGAAGCGCCAGTCCCCCGATGATGATTGCAGCTACCGTAATCACGATAATAGGTTCGTGATAGGGCACTGCATCCAGTGTTAGTTTTCCGAACATCGTTTTCTTCCTCGGTCCCTTAGTGAGCGGTTTCCGCGTGGCTCATGTCCATGCCTTCCATTCCTTCGTGCGCTGCGTGCTCGCCTTCAGGTTGGGACATGTCCATGCTCTTGCCGTGAGACATGAATTTGCCGATAACGTCTTTAAACAAATCTGGCTTCACGTTAGAGAAGTATTCCACTTTGTTGTATTCGCTAGGCGCAGCCACTTTTTCGAAGGCAGCCATGGAGTCCATGGTGTTCGAAGACTGTTTAACTTTCGCTACCCACTGATCGAAGGATGCACGATCCGGCGTGGCGAAAGCTTTGAACTTCATTCCTGAGAAGCCCGGGCCGCTGTAGCTGGCGGAGATACCGTCATAAGTACCAGTTTCGTTCGCGATGAGGTGCAGCTGAGTCTGCATCCCGGCCATTGCGTAAATCTGGCTGCCTAAACGTGGGATAAAGAACGAGTTCATCACGGAGTTAGAGGTCACTTTGAAGTGTACCGGTACGTTCGCCGGGAAGGCGATTTCGTTGACGGTAGCAATACCCTGTTCCGGATAAATAAAGAACCATTTCCAGTCCATCGAAACAACTTCGATGACGATCGGATTCTCTTCGTGAGCTAGCGGTTTGCTTGGCTCGAGTGCGTGAGTGGTTTTCCAGGTCAGAACGGCCAGGAACAGGATGATCAGGATAGGAACCGTCCAGACCACAGCTTCAACTTTGTTGGAGTGTGACCAGTTCGGGCTATACTTCGCATCTTTATTGCTCGCGCGATACTTCCAGGCAAATCCTACTGCCATTAAGACGGCGGGAATAACGACAATCATCATCAGGCCAAAGGCCGTCAGTATCAAAGAACGTTGCTCCAGTCCAATCTGTCCTTTTGGGTCAAGGAGCGCAGAATCACAACCACTGAGTAATACAGTACCTGCGATTAATGACATCCATCCCAAACTTTTATTGTATTTCCTAAGTCTCATTGAACGACCTCAATTCCACGGAATCTGGTGGCGCTTAAAGTGTGCGGGCATTTTACGGGAAGGTTGCATTACTGTAAACATGATTGGAGCTGTGTCAGTTCCGTGTTAGTGGGTTCTGCTTGCTTTGTCACATATGTAACCGAGTGTGACGCTGTCGCTTGCAAAGCCTGATTTGCGCTGGATCTATAACGAAAGGGATAAGAATGAAGTCGCTTATGGGGTAATGAGTATAACTATCGAGAAAATAGCACAACTAATTAACATTTAATTATCAAATAAAAGACATCGACGGCGAGAGGAAATAAACGCCCTTTGCTGAATCGTTTAAATTATTTAATGAATTGAATAAAAGTTGTCAATAATTTCCCAAAATGTAAAGCGCACAAAACAACAAATGAAAAAAGGAAAATATAAAATCGTTAATAAGCCGTTATAATTACGTTTAGTGATTAAAACGACTTATTCCCACTGTCGGCAGTCGCGGGCCCAGGCGCGCTGGGCCCCGCAGAACGCGGCAACCTAAGCCAGCTCCGTTTTGCGCAGCGCCAGATAGTCCAGCAGGCTGCCGAGCAAAATGCCGCCAATGGCGGTCAGCGCCGCAATCTCCAGCAGGTCGGTTAAGAAGGAGAACGCGGTGTAATCGAGGGCGTTCAGCACCAGCAGCAGCAGCCAGACCGCCAGCATGGTGCAGCCGATAGCCAACACGATCAGGGCCAGGGAATAGGCCTGCCGATAATGCGTGCGCGGCATAAACGTCTCCGTGCGCTGGGTATGTTCCAGGGTGCGCCGACAGATAAGCAGCAGTACGATGCCAGGAACGGCCGCCACCACCGAGAAGAGATAAAACGTCGGCCAGCCGTGGGCTTCAACAAACCAGCCGGCAATCGGCCCGACGTACACGCGCCCGACGGCAGAGAGCGCCGACAGCAGCGCAAACTGGGTGGCGGAGAACGATTTATTGCACAGCGTCATCAATAGCGCGACAAACGCCGCGGTCCCCATCCCGCCGCACAGGTTTTCAAAAAATACCGCCGTGGCCATCGTGTAAATATGCTTATCGGTAATCGACAGCAGCCAGTAGCCGGCGTTGGAGACCCCCTGCAGCAGGCCGAAAATCAGCAGGGCGCGAAACAGGGTCAGGCGCTGCATCAATACGCCGCCGTAGAGAGCACCGACGATCGTGGCAAACAGCCCCAGCGTTTTATTCACCATCCCCACCTCACCGGCGTCAAAACCGACGCCGCGGATCAGAAAAGTGGTCGTCAGGCTCATCGCAAAAGCGTCGCCGAGCTTATAAAGGACGATTAACAGCAGGATCAGCCAGGCGTTGTTGCGGCCGAAGAAATCGCGAAGCGGTTCCGCGACGGCCTGCTCAAGGCTTTTCGGTACCGGGATCGCGTCGCTGGGCTCCGGCGCCAGCAGGGTGGCGATGATGCACGGAACCAGCAGCGCGGCCATCAGCCAGTACATGCCCTGCCAGCCCAGCCAGCGGTCGGCCAGCCACAGTGCCAGGCCGCCGGAAACCAGCATCCCCAGGCGGTAGCCCAGCACGCTAACCGCGGCGCCGGCTCCGCGCTCCTCGGCGGCCAGAATGTCGGTTTTCCACGCGTCGAAGACGATATCCTGCGATGCGGAACAGAAGGCAATCACCACCGCCAGCGCCGCCATCCAGCGCAGCTGCGTCGAGGGTTCAAGGAAGCCCATGGCCGCGATGGCGATAAGCAGCAGAAACTGCGTCGTCAGCAGCCAGCCGCGGCGCCTGCCGAGAAACGGCGGCGTGTAGCGGTCCATAACCGGTGACCACAGGAACTTGAAGACGTAGGCCTGGCCGACAAGCGAAAAGAAACCGATGGTTTTCAGATCGATATTCTCGACGGTCATCCACGCCTGCAGCGTGCCGGAGGTGAGGGCGAGAGGCAAACCGGAAGCAAAGCCAAGGATCAGCAAAATAGCTGATTTAGGCTGCTGAAAAATACGTAAGTAGTGACTGGACATGGGCCTGTAGCACGAACCCGACCGCCGGCCGGGTTCGTGATTTTATTAACGCGCGTTTTGCTTGATGAAGTCGTGGATGCTGGTGTCCTGCGCCATGTCGGCGATAGTGTCGGTCAGAACGCTGTTCACCGCATTGGCGATATTCTTATTGGTAGCCTGGAATGCGCCCTCCACGGAATAGCTGGCGCGGTAGTTTTTGGTCATCCTGGTGCCGTTCGCCGCGGTGGCGATGATGGCGATATCCGCCTTGGTGGCGATGTTGTAACGCACGTTGCCCTGGGAAACGTCGGCGTACAGTTTATTCACGATGATTTGCAGATCGACGGCGCCGTTCGGCCCAATCATATAGCCGCGGGCGGTCATCTGTTTCTCCAGCACTTCCTGCAGCAGGAAGCGGAGATCGCGGGAGGCGGTCAGGGTAACCTGCTGATTATCGCGGGTCACTTTGGCCAGGGCCTGGTCCGGACGCTGGTCGGCGCCGTTAATGCTGACGGTAACGCCCATCAGGCTCGGATCCTGCTGAGGCAGGGACATTTTCGGCGAGACATCAATAGTGGTCGGCGGTGTGGCGCATCCTGCCAGCATAAACATTGCGACCAGCGGGAAAAGAATTTTCTTAAACATGTTCAGGGGTCTCAAGGCATGGTGTTGTTATGAGGAAAATTGCCGTCATCATAACATCGCCAACGGCGAGGGGAAGTGGCAACGTATGTAAATTCATCTCGCAGTGCGTTTTCTGGCCGTCTTCCCATTTTTATGGCGATCCAGACGGAGATTACGACACGCAGAGCCAGTAAACTTGATACTTTTGAATGAAAATATCAGAGAAATGCTAATTTTTTGTTGTTTTCCGGTAATGGAAACGGTAAAAGCGGCTAACATTTAAAAGGAATGGCGGCATCTCAGCGTTGTCGGAGGAGAAAATTCATGATGATACGTGAACAGATCGAAGCAAAACTTAGGGCAGCGTTCGACCCCGTGTATCTCGAAGTCGTGGATGAAAGTTATCGCCACAATGTTCCCGCGGGCTCCGAAAGTCATTTTAAAGTGGTGCTGGTGAGCGATCGTTTCACCGGCGAGCGTTTTCTCAGCCGTCACCGTATGATTTACGGTACGTTGACCGAGGAGCTGTCTGGCCCCGTGCACGCGCTGGCGCTGCATACCTATACGATTAAAGAGTGGGAAGGACTCCAGGACACCGTCTTTGCCTCCCCTGCCTGTCGCGGGGCTGGAAGCATCGCGTAGAAATCCTATTTGCAACCGCCGGAGCTTTTCCAGTATGTTGCGTGAAGATTTATCAGAAAACGGCCTACGGGCCGTTTTATTTTGCCTGGAAAATGTGCGCTATGGACACTTTTACAGGTAAATTTGCACGAGAAATGTGAAAAATGCCGCAGCAGTGGGCGACAACCGTTCTCGACTCACAAAAGTGATGCCGCTATAATGCCGCGTCTTATATGAATGTCTTCGGGATGATTCTGACGACAGGGAATGTGTTTCTGAAGTGAAGAGGGCATCCCGGTTCTGCGAAGCAACCTACACGCGCTTCCAGAGTTGACCGAGCACTGTGATTTTTTTGAGGTAACAAGATGCAAGTTTCAGTTGAAACCACTCAGGGCCTTGGGCGCCGTGTAACGATTACTATCGCTGCTGACAGCATCGAGAATGCTGTCAAAAGCGAGCTGGTCAACGTAGCGAAAAAAGTTCGCATTGACGGCTTCCGCAAGGGTAAAGTGCCGATGAATGTTGTCGCTCAGCGTTATGGCGCATCCGTTCGCCAGGACGTGCTGGGTGACCTGATGAGCCGTCACTTCGTTGACGCGATCATCAAAGAGAAAATCAATCCGGCTGGCGCACCGAACTATGTTCCGGGCGAATACAAGCTGGGTGAAGACTTCACCTACGCGGTAGAATTCGAAGTTTATCCGGAAGTTGAGCTGCAGGGTCTGGACGCGATCGAAGTTGAAAAACCGGTTGTTGAAGTGACCGAAGCTGACGTCGACACCATGCTGGACACCCTGCGTAAGCAGCAGGCGAACTGGAAAGACAAAGACGGCGCTGTTGATGCAGAAGACCGCGTAACCATCGACTTCAGCGGTTCCGTTGACGGCGAAGAGTTCGAAGGCGGCAAAGCGTCTGACTTCGTACTGGCGATGGGCCAGGGTCGTATGATCCCGGGCTTTGAAGACGGTATCAAAGGCCACAAAGCTGGCGAAGAGTTCACTATCGAAGTGACCTTCCCGGAAGAGTACCACGCAGAAACTCTGAAAGGTAAAGCGGCTAAGTTCGTTATTAACCTGAAGAAAGTTGAAGAGCGTGAGCTGCCGGAACTGACTGCAGAATTCATCAAACGTTTCGGCGTTGAAGATGGTTCCGTAGAAGGTCTGCGCGCTGAAGTGCGTAAAAACATGGATCGCGAGCTGAAAGGCGCCGTGCGTAACCGCGTGAAGACTCAGGCTATCGAAGGTCTGGTGAAGGCTAACGAAATCGACGTTCCTGCGGCACTGATCGACAGCGAAATCGACGTTCTGCGTCGTCAGGCTGCTCAGCGCTTTGGTGGTAACGAAAACCAGGCTCTGGAACTGCCGCGTGAGCTGTTCGAAGAGCAGGCTAAACGCCGCGTTGTTGTTGGCCTGCTGCTGGGCGAAGTGATTCGTACCAACGAGCTGAAAGCTGACGAAGACCGCGTGAAAGGCCTGATCGAAGAGATGGCTTCTGCTTACGAAGATCCGACTGAAGTTGTTGAGTTCTACAGCAAAAACAACGAACTGATGGACAACATGCGTAACGTAGCTCTGGAAGAGCAGGCTGTTGAAGCGGTACTGGCGAAAGCTAAAGTTTCCGAGAAAGCGACCTCCTTCAGCGAGCTGATGAACCAGCAGGCGTAATTTCGCCCGGCGGTTTAAGGTTCGAGCAAAACCCGTTGCCGAGAGGCTGCGGGTTTTTTTTTAGAACAATGATGGCGTTAGGACGAGTGCGAAAAGCCGATTTCAGTGATAGCGTTACGACAAAAGATTGTTATGCTTGAATTATGGCGACAACGCCCCCATTACCGGGGAACGTAACTGCACGCGTGAAATCATGCATAATGACGAAGCGTGTCTGGCCGCCATCATTGAGGACGCAGGAATTCAGCTTAAGCAGCGGTAATTCGAATGATGACGGGCAGAAGACTCTGGCTGATAATCCGTCCATAAGGTTACAATCAGTGCAGCAGGTTTATTCAAAATTAATCCAGGAGACGGAAATGTCATACAGTGGCGAACGAGATAACTTTGCACCCCATATGGCCCTGGTGCCGATGGTCATTGAACAGACCTCGCGCGGTGAACGTTCTTTTGATATCTATTCCCGTCTGCTCAAGGAGCGCGTCATTTTTCTGACCGGCCAGGTGGAAGACCATATGGCGAACCTGATCGTGGCGCAGATGCTTTTTCTGGAAGCAGAAAACCCGGAAAAAGACATTTACCTGTACATTAACTCTCCAGGCGGGGTGATTACCGCCGGGATGTCGATTTATGACACCATGCAGTTCATCAAGCCTGACGTGAGCACCATTTGTATGGGCCAGGCGGCGTCCATGGGCGCATTCCTGCTGACCGCAGGGGCAAAAGGCAAGCGTTTCTGCCTGCCGAATTCCCGCGTGATGATCCACCAGCCGCTGGGCGGCTATCAGGGTCAGGCAACGGATATCGAAATTCACGCCCGTGAAATTCTGAAAGTGAAGGGGCGCATGAATGAACTGATGGCACACCATACGGGTCAATCCCTTGAGCAGATTGAGCGCGACACCGAGCGTGACCGCTTCCTGTCTGCATCAGAAGCGGTGGAATACGGCCTGGTCGATTCCATTTTGACCCATCGTAATTGATGCCCCTGGCGCAAGGGTGCCGCTATACTTGTCTGAAGTAGGGCGGCACAACGCTTACCAGCGGCTTGCGCCTGAGAATGGCATTTGCGTCGTCGTGTGCGGCACAAAGAACTTAATAAGAGGTTTGGACTCATGACAGATAAACGCAAAGATGGATCGGGCAAATTGTTGTATTGCTCTTTTTGCGGCAAAAGCCAGCATGAAGTGCGTAAGCTGATCGCCGGGCCATCCGTGTATATCTGCGACGAATGCGTTGATTTATGTAACGACATCATTCGCGAAGAGATTAAAGAAGTGGCGCCGCATCGCGAGCGCAGCGCGCTGCCGACTCCGCACGAGATTCGCCACCATCTTGACGATTACGTTATCGGCCAGGAACCGGCGAAAAAAGTGCTGGCAGTGGCGGTATACAACCACTACAAGCGCCTGCGCAATGGCGATACCAGCAACGGCGTAGAGCTGGGTAAAAGCAACATTCTGCTGATTGGGCCGACGGGCTCCGGTAAGACTCTGCTGGCGGAAACGCTGGCTCGCCTGCTGGATGTACCCTTCACCATGGCTGACGCCACCACCCTGACCGAAGCCGGTTATGTGGGTGAGGACGTCGAAAACATCATTCAGAAACTGCTGCAGAAATGCGACTACGACGTGCAGAAAGCGCAGCGCGGCATCGTTTATATCGATGAAATCGACAAAATTTCCCGTAAGTCGGATAACCCGTCGATTACCCGCGATGTTTCCGGTGAAGGCGTGCAGCAGGCGCTGCTGAAGCTTATCGAAGGCACCGTTGCCGCCGTTCCGCCTCAGGGCGGGCGCAAGCATCCGCAGCAGGAGTTCTTGCAGGTTGATACCTCCAAGATTCTGTTTATCTGCGGCGGTGCGTTTGCCGGCCTGGATAAAGTGATTTCTCATCGCGTAGAGACCGGTTCCGGAATTGGTTTCGGCGCGACGGTAAAAGCGAAATCCGACAAGGCCAGCGAAGGCGAGCTGCTCTCTCAGGTTGAGCCGGAAGATCTGATCAAGTTTGGTCTGATCCCCGAGTTTATCGGCCGTCTGCCGGTGGTGGCGACCCTCAATGAGCTGAGCGAAGACGCGCTGATTCAAATCCTGAAAGAGCCGAAAAACGCCCTGACCAAGCAGTATCAGGCGCTGTTCAATCTGGAAGGTGCTGAGCTGGAGTTCCGTGATGAAGCGCTGGACGCTATCGCCAAAAAAGCGATGGCGCGCAAAACCGGCGCCCGCGGCCTGCGTTCTATCGTAGAAGCGGCGCTGCTCGATACCATGTACGATCTTCCTTCAATGGAAGACGTCGAAAAAGTGGTCATCGACGCCTCGGTTATCGACGGACAAAGCAAGCCGCTGCTGATTTACGGGAAACCGGAAGCGCAGCAGGCGTCTGGTGAATAATTAGCCAACTCGCTCAAGCAGTTAACCAAAAAGGGGGGATTTTATCTCCCCTTTTGTTTTTCCTGCATTCCTGCCGTTGAATGTGTGGATTACATCCCCATATACTGGATTACATATTAACGGCGACGCGATCGAGATTCGTGCCGCCGGCTACCTGGCGGACTTTAAACTAAGAGAGAGCTCTATGAATCCTGAGCGTTCTGAACGCATTGAAATCCCCGTATTGCCGTTGCGCGATGTGGTGGTTTATCCGCACATGGTCATACCCCTGTTTGTAGGGCGGGAAAAATCTATCCGTTGTCTTGAAGCGGCTATGGACCATGATAAAAAAATCATGCTGGTTGCGCAGAAAGAAGCTTCAACGGATGAGCCGGGTGTAAATGATCTTTTCACCGTCGGGACCGTGGCGTCAATTTTACAGATGCTGAAGCTGCCTGATGGCACGGTAAAAGTGCTGGTTGAAGGCCTGCAGCGGGCGCGTATTTCCGCGTTATCCGACGACGGCGAGCATTTTTCAGCGAAAGCGGAGTACCTCGAATCGCCTGCTATTGAAGAGCGCGAGCAGGAAGTCCTGGTTCGCACGGCTATCGGTCAGTTTGAAGGCTACATCAAGCTGAACAAAAAAATCCCCCCGGAAGTGCTGACGTCGCTGAATAGCATCGACGATCCCGCGCGCCTGGCGGACACCATCGCGGCGCACATGCCGCTGAAGCTGGCGGACAAACAGTCCGTGCTGGAGATGTCAGACGTTAACGAACGTCTGGAGTATCTGATGGCGATGATGGAGTCAGAAATCGATCTGCTGCAGGTTGAGAAGCGTATTCGCAACCGCGTTAAAAAGCAGATGGAAAAGTCCCAGCGTGAGTACTATCTGAATGAGCAGATGAAGGCCATCCAGAAAGAGCTCGGCGAGATGGACGACGCCCCGGACGAAAACGAAGCGTTGAAGCGTAAAATCGACGCCGCGAAAATGCCGAAAGAGGCGAAAGAAAAAACCGAAGCGGAACTGCAAAAGCTGAAGATGATGTCGCCGATGTCGGCGGAAGCCACCGTCGTGCGCGGCTACATCGACTGGATGGTGCAGGTGCCGTGGAACGCCCGCAGCAAGGTTAAAAAGGATCTGCGCCAGGCGCAGGAGATCCTCGATACCGACCACTACGGTCTGGAACGCGTGAAGGATCGCATCCTTGAGTACCTCGCAGTGCAGAGCCGCGTGAACAAGCTCAAAGGGCCGATCCTGTGCCTGGTTGGGCCGCCTGGGGTGGGTAAAACCTCTCTGGGTCAATCCATCGCCAAAGCCACCGGACGTAAGTACGTGCGTATGGCGCTGGGCGGCGTGCGTGATGAAGCGGAAATCCGCGGTCACCGCCGGACCTACATCGGCTCAATGCCGGGTAAACTGATCCAGAAAATGGCGAAAGTGGGGGTTAAAAACCCGCTGTTCCTGCTCGATGAGATCGACAAAATGTCCTCCGACATGCGCGGCGATCCGGCGTCAGCTCTGCTGGAAGTGCTGGATCCTGAACAGAACGTGGCCTTTAACGACCACTATCTGGAAGTGGACTACGATCTGAGCGACGTGATGTTCGTGGCGACCTCTAACTCCATGAATATCCCGGCGCCGCTGCTGGACCGTATGGAAGTGATTCGTCTCTCCGGCTATACCGAAGATGAAAAGCTGAACATCGCGAAACAGCATCTGCTGTCGAAGCAAATCGAGCGTAACGCGCTGAAAAAAGGCGAGTTGACCGTTGAAGACAGCGCGATCGTCGGCATCATTCGCTATTACACCCGTGAAGCGGGCGTGCGTGGCCTGGAGCGTGAAATTTCCAAACTGTGCCGTAAGGCGGTCAAACAGCTGCTGCTGGATAAATCGCTTAAGCACATCACCATCAACGGCGATAACCTGCACGATTTCCTCGGCGTTCAGCGCTTTGACTACGGTCGTGCGGATAGCGAAAACCGCGTAGGTCAGGTGACCGGCCTGGCGTGGACGGAAGTGGGCGGCGATCTGCTGACCATCGAAACCGCCTGCGTTCCGGGTAAAGGCAAGCTTACCTACACCGGTTCGCTCGGTGAAGTGATGCAGGAGTCCATTCAGGCTGCGCTGACCGTGGTGCGTTCTCGTGCGGATAAGCTGGGTATTAACTCAGATTTCTACGAAAAACGTGATATCCACGTCCACGTACCGGAAGGGGCAACGCCGAAAGATGGCCCAAGCGCCGGTATTGCGATGTGTACCGCGCTGGTATCCTGTCTGACGGGCAATCCGGTACGCGCCGATGTCGCTATGACCGGGGAAATTACCCTGCGCGGCCAGGTGCTGCCAATCGGTGGTCTGAAGGAAAAACTGCTGGCGGCGCACCGCGGCGGCATTAAGACTGTTCTGATTCCTGACGAAAACAAGCGTGACCTTGAAGAAATTCCAGATAACGTTATCGCCGATTTGGATATCCATCCGGTGAAACGAATCGAAGAAGTTCTGGCACTTGCGCTGCAGAATGAGCCGTTCGGCATGCAGGTCGTCACGGCGAAATAGTGATTTCGCGCAAATTGCGCTAAGAAAAATAGGGCTGGTAAGTAAATTCGTGCTTGCCAGCCTTTTTTTGTGTAGCTAACTTAGATCGCTGGCAGGGGGTCATCTACAACTCTGTTGTAAGGGCATGACAGTCCTGATATAACTGCTGCGCGGTCGCACCACGAAGGATTCTGGTGCGATATAAATTATAAAGAGAGGAAGAGAACAGTGAATAAATCTCAACTGATTGACAAAATTGCTGCGGGTGCGGACATTTCTAAAGCTGCAGCCGGACGTGCGTTAGATGCTTTAATTGCTTCTGTTACTGAATCTCTGCAGGCTGGGGATGACGTTGCGCTGGTAGGTTTTGGTACTTTTGCTGTTAAAGAGCGTGCTGCCCGTACCGGTCGCAACCCGCAAACAGGTAAAGAAATTACTATTGCCGCTGCTAAAGTTCCGGGTTTCCGTGCTGGTAAAGCGCTGAAAGACGCGGTCAACTGATCGGCTTCCCGTCAGGGAATTTGACGAAGTACAAGGGCGCATCGAGAGATGTGCCTTTTTTATTTGTCCAGAAAGCGACTTTATGTGTGTTTGCGGACACTTGTGGGCTGACAATCACCCCATTTTGTTGTCAAAATAGGTCCTCACGCGCGGCGGCCATCACGTGCTATGCTGCGCGAGCTAAAGTCATCTACAGCGGAGCGTTGTTACACCATGATGGACAACCTACGCACGGCCGCCAACAGCGTCGTGCTCAAGATTATTTTCGGTATCATCATTGTCTCGTTCATTTTGACCGGGGTGAGTGGTTACCTGATTGGCGGCAGCAGCAATTATGCCGCGAAAGTTAATGACCAGGAAATTGGTCGCTCACAGTTTGAAAATGCCGTTGCCAGCGAACGTAATCGCATGCAGCAGCAGCTCGGCGACCAGTTCTCTGAACTGGCGGCCAACGAAAACTACATGAAAACCATGCGCCAGCAGGTGCTGAACCGCCTGATCGACGAATCGCTGCTTGACCAGTACGCGCGTGAGCTCGGCCTCAGCGTCAGCGATACCCAGGTGAAGCAGGCCATCTTCCAGACCCAGGCCTTCCAGTCTAACGGTAAATTTGATAACGAACGTTTTGGCGGCATCGTTAATCAGATGGGCATGACTACCGACCAGTACGCTCAGGCATTGCGCAACCAGCTGACGACTCAGCAGCTGATTAACGCCGTTGCCGGCACCGACTTCATGCTGCCGGGCGAATCCGACCAGCTGGCGGCGCTGGTTTCTCAGCAGCGCGTGGTGCGTGAAGCAACGATCGACGTCAACGCGCTGGCGGCGAAGCAGACGGTGACCGACGCGGAAGTTGAGGCCTACTATCAGCAGAATCAGGCGCGCTTCATGGCGCCGGAGCAGTTCCGCGTGAGCTACATCAAAATGGATGCAGCGAGCATGCAGGAGAACGCTTCTGACGCGGAAATTCAGTCCTGGTATGACCAGCATCAGGATCAGTTCACTCAGCCGCAGCGTAACCGCTACAGCGTGATTCAGACCAGGACCGAAGCTGACGCGCAGGCCGTGCTGGACGAACTGAAAAAAGGCGCCGATTTCGCGACGCTGGCGAAAGAAAAATCTACCGACATTATCTCTGCCCGCAACGGCGGCGATATGGGCTGGCTGGAAGATGCGGCAACGGTTCCCGAGCTGAAAGAGGCCGGGCTGAAAGAAAAAGGTCAGCTCTCCGGCGTGATCAAATCTTCCGTCGGTTTCCTGGTCGTGCGCCTGGTTGACGTTCAGCCTGCACAGGTTAAACCGCTGGCCGACGTTCGTGCGGATATCGCAGCGAAGGTGAAGCAGGAAAAAGCCCTCGATGCTTACTACGCGCTGCAGCAGAAGGTGAGCGATGCCGCCAGCAACGATAACGAATCTCTGGCCGGTGCAGCACAGGTTGCAGACGTTAAGGTTGTTGAAACCGGCTGGTTCGGACACGACAACCTGCCGGAGGAGCTGAACTTTAAGCCGGTCGCCGACGCTATCTTTAACGGTGGCCTGGTGGGCGAAAACGGCGCACCGGGCAGCAACTCCGATATCATCACCGTTGATGGCGATCGCGCCTTTGTTGTGCGCATCAGCGAGCATAAAGCGCAGGCCGTTAAGCCGCTGGCGGAAGTCAAAGCGCAGGTGACGGATATCGTTAAGCATACCAAAGCCGAGCAGCAGGCTAAGCTCGATGCGGACAAACTGCTGGCTGCCCTGAAAGACGGCAAAGGCGATGACGCGATGAAGGCCGCTGGCTTAAGCTTCGGCGCGGCGCAGACGCTGGCGCGTACCGGACAGGATCCGCTGAGCCAGGCCGCGTTTGCTCTGCCGCTGCCGCAGCAGGGTAAAGCAAGCTACGGCGTGGGCAGCGATGCGAACGGTAACGTGGTCCTGCTGGCTCTGGATGCCGTTAAAGCAGGCGACATGCCGGCTGAGCAGAAACAGGCCATGGTGCAGGGTATCACGCAAAACAATGCTCAGATTGCTTTCGAAGCGCTGATGAGCAGCCTGCGTAAATCAGCGAAAATTAAGCTCGGCGATATCGTCGATCAGCAGCAGTAATTTCGCGCATACTCGCAAAAGCAAGTAACGTAATGCAATCCCCAAAGGCCGCTTTCGCGGCCTTTTCCATTTCTGGCATTCGCCTTTTGTCCTCCTTTTCTCCGCTCGCTATCGTGGCTCTGCTGTCCACAAAAAAGGAGAACACAGCATGAAACCAAAAGTGAAAGCGATCGTTGTTGCCGCCGCATTACTTTGCGCTGCGGGAAGCCCTGTGGCGCTGGGGGCGCCTGCCGAGGGCAAGGCGCAGGTGGCGACAGGAAAGTCGTCGCTGTCGACAGGTAAGGAGAGCGCGCGGGCTAAAGCGCCCGACTCAGCCAAAGTGGGGGAGTCGGGGGCGACGAAGGTCAGCATCAATAGCGCCAGCGCGCAGGACCTGATGGAGGCGCTGAATGGCGTAGGCCTGAAGAAAGCGCAGGGGATTGTGAGCTATCGTGAAGAGTTTGGACCGTTTAAGACCATCGACGATCTCAAGCAGGTTCCCGGAATGGGTCATGCGCTGGTAGAGCGAAACCTGGCGCACCTCACCCTGTAATTTTGCGCCCGGGGCTTGCAGCAGCGTAAATTTTTGCCAGACTAAAGAGGTCACACAAGTGGTGTGACCTCTTACCTCATCAACGATAATAAGACAAAGGCACTTGCGCTATGCAGACACAAATAAAAGTTCGCGGCTATCACCTGGACGTTTATCAGCACGTTAATAATGCCCGCTACCTCGAGTTCCTCGAGGAGGCGCGCTGGGATGGCCTGGAAAACAGCGCGGCGTTCCACTGGATGACCGCCCGCAATATCGCCTTCGTGGTGGTGAACATCAATATTAACTATCGTCGTCCGGCGGTCCTTGGAGACGTGTTAACCGTCACCAGCCACCTGCAGCAGCTGAACGGCAAAAGCGGCACCTTAAGCCAGACGGTAACCCTCAATCCCGAAGGGGAAGTGGTCGCCGATGCGATGATTACCTTTGTCTGTATCGATTTGAAAACTCAGAAGGCGCTGCCGCTGGACGGTGAGCTGCGCGAGAAGCTCGAGCAGATGGAGCTGTAGCGGAAAGGGCTGGCGACCATATTTTCCGCCACGCCCCACCCATACCAGGGCACTTTCCCCGCGACGCGAAGCGCGGGCGGGGCAAGCGCCCGGCGATGCTTAGCGCAAGCCCGTTTTCTGCTTCATCAGGGCCATGATGCCGACCTTATCGGCCTGGTACTGATTCAGGCCGTTGGCGCGCAGGTTACAGGAGGCGCACTGCCCGCAGCCGTCACCCTTAATGCCGTTATAGCAGGTCAGGGTTTCGCTGCGAATCAGCTCCAGCTGGCCCCAGTAGTCGGCCAGCGCCCAGGTCTCAGCCTTGTTGAGCCACATCAGCGGCGTTTCAAAGCGGATATCTTTTGCCATACCCAGATTAACGGCATGGTTAAGGGCCTTCACGAACTCGTCCCGGCAGTCGGGATAGCCGGAGAAGTCGGTTTCGCAAACGCCGGTGATGATCGCCTCTGCCTTAACCTGATAGGCGTAGATCGCCGTCAGGGTTAAAAAGAGGATATTACGTCCGGGAACGAAGGTATTCGGAATACCGCTGGCGTCCGGTTCGTAGTCCGGAACCGGAATGCTATCGCGGGTCAGGCTGCTCACCGCAAGTTCGTTAAGCAGGGTGACGTCGAGCACCTTATGGGCCACGGCGCCCAGCTTTAGCGCCAGCTCGCGAGCGACGTCGATCTCTGCGCGGTGGCGCTGTCCATAGTCAAAAGTGACGCAGTGCACTTCATCATACTGTTTCAGAGCCTGCACCAGACAGGTCGTTGAATCTTGTCCTCCGCTGAAGACAACTACGGCGCGTTTCATGGTCATTCCTGGCTATTAAAATGAAAGCAGTATGGTAGCGCTTGATGGGCGCGGCGACCAGCTTCATCACGGCGATGAGGCCGGCAGCCAGGCGCTGGCGAAATCAAACCAGCCGCGCGCGTTAAGGCGCAGGCCGTTAACTCCCGGCGGGGCGCTAATGCGATAATTATAATTGAACAGCGGCGTCATGATGGCGTCGTCCATCAACCTGTTGAATACGTTACGCAAAGCATCGTTGCGGCTGCGCTCATCCGGCTGCGTTTGGACCGCATCAAGCGTGGCCTGCAGATGAGCATACTGCGCCCCGGTCAGTAAGTTTGGCCACATGGCGTCGCAGCGTAGCCACTGCTCAAGCGTATATTCCGGCGCCTCGCCGATCAGGCGATCGCCCATGATCAAATCTGCCTGCGCCAGTGCCTGGCAGCCGTCCCAGTTTTTGGCATCGTGAAAAATAAGCGTCAGGCAACAGCCGAGCTCGCTTAGCCGCTGCCGTAGCTGTTCGGCCATGGTATGCAGCTCAACCGGCAGATGGTAGAGCAGGGTAAGCCGCTCGGGCAGCGCTACCTGCCGATCTTCAGGCTCCTGCGGAATTGACCATCCGGGAAGCACTTCGTTGCTGGGAGTAATCAGATCTTCGTCGAGCGGCAGCGTTTCCAGCAGCGAAGAGCGGTGAATAAGCGCCACCAGCCGCTGGGCCTGAGCTTTGCTTAGACGAGGGCTTTGGCGCAGCGTCAGGTAGCAAAAGCCCAGGCTAATGCTATTGCTGACCTGACGAAGATGGGCCAGCTCGTCAGCATCGCCAATCGTTATCTGCACCGGATGGCGGCAGCTGGTGCCTAAATCCTGCTCGAAAAGCTGCGGGGTTATCCAATATTCGACGGCCTGGATGAGCGGATGATTCAGATGGTAGCGGGGGTGATTCTCCAGCCGCACCAGCTCGGGGCTCAACAGCTTGAGGCGAAACGGGCCGCTGCCAATCGTCGGATCGTCCGGATGCGCGAGGACGCTGCAATAGCTGGCAAGGCGAAACGGCAGCCAGTAGTCCGGACGATGCAGTGTAATAGTCAGACGCTGGGCGTGGGTAACATCAATCCGGCTGATGCTGGCGAAGAGCGTACGCAGGGCCGGGATCGTGAGCAGCATCAGCAGACGCTGGCGTAGCTGAGGCGTCTCTATCGGGTCGCCGTTGTGCCAGAACAGCGTCGAGCGGATGTAAAAATGCCAGCGCAATCCGTCCGCCGAGACCTGCCAGTGGTGGGCCAGATCCCCCATCGGACAGGTACTTTGCGCATCAAAGCGCAGCAGGCCGGAAAATATCTGCCCGGCGAGGTGCTGCTCCGCCCGGCCGGGTAAAAAGCCGGGCCGCAGCGGCTCGAGCGGGCGATAGTAGGGGATCCGCAGGGTCGGCGTATTGTTCTGCCACTGGCCGCCGAGGAACGGCGACAGCAGCGCTTTAAGATCGACCGGCGCCAGCTGGGCCAGCTCGAGCGCGTTTTTCTGCTGCCCGCTATTGAGCGCCAGCTCCATCATCTCATTACGCAGCATCTCAGGCGAAGTGTGAAAAAGAAGAGTGCCGCGCTTGCCGCGACCGGAACTGGCCTGCCAGCTCAGCCAGCCGGCCTCCTGCGCCTGGCGTAACAGCGTGCGGATATGACGTTCGCTGCAAAAACAGCGCTCAGCCAGCTCGCCCACGGTAACCTGCTGCGGAGCGCCGGAAGAAGGCAGCCAGAGGCGCTGGTACTGGTTCAGCCTGTTCAGTAATCTCATATACACTTCATCCTTCAACCTGCCTCTGCGTTGGCCGCGCTTGCTCACCCCAGTCACTTACTGGAGTAAGCTCCCGGGGATTCGCGCACTTGCCGCCTTGATGCAGGTCGAATGATTTTGTGTATATCCACTTTACCTGGCAAGGCTGTCTCTGTGTTGGTCGCGTTGCTTGAGTTTCTTGTGTTGCTTGTGTTGCTTGCAATTGCTCACCCCAGTCACTTACTGGAGTAAGCTCCCGGGGATTCGCGCACTTGCCGCCTTGATGCAGGTCGAATGATTTTGTGTATATCCACTTTACCTGGCAAGGCTGTCTTTACGTTGGTTGTGTTGCCTGCGGCGATTATCTTGCCTGTCCTTCGGCCTCTCCCCTTCGGAGTCGCACTAGCGCGGCTTATAAACCCGGAACAACAAAAAATATCTATTCACTATTACTTCCGTATATCTCAGGCAATACTGGAACACAAGCAAAACCCACCTCACCTCCGGGAGCAAAACATGGCAAGACTCGCTGCATTTGATATGGACGGTACGCTGTTAATGCCGGACCATCGTCTGGGAGAACGCACGCTTTCGACCCTGAAACGCCTGCGTGAGCGCGATATTACCCTGACCTTTGCCACCGGCCGCCATGCCCTGGAAATGCGCCACGTGATCGGCGAGTTTGCGCTCGATGCGTTCCTGATTACCGGCAACGGCACGCGCATCCACTCCCTGGAGGGGGAGGTGCTGCATCAATGCGATCTCGATCCGGGCGTCGCTGAACTCGTACTGCACGGCACCTGGGATACGACTGCCAGCATGCACGTATTCAACGACGGCGGTTGGTTTACCGGGCAGGCGATCCCCGAGCTGCTGCAGGCGCATATCTTTAGCGGCTTCCGCTACCATATCTGTGATTTAAAACGCATGCCGGCGCACGAGGTCACCAAAGTGTGCTTCTGCGGCGATCATCAGGATCTCCAGCGGCTGAAAGTTCAGCTTACTGAAGCCCTGGGCGAGCGCGCGCATATGTGCTTCTCGGCCGTTGACTGCCTGGAAGTGCTGCCGAATGGCTGTAATAAAGGCGCGGCTCTGGCGGTACTTAGCCGGCATCTTGGCCTGACGCTGCAGGATTGTATGGCGTTTGGTGACGCGATGAACGACCGCGAGATGCTGGGCAGCGTCGGGCGCGGGGTGATTATGGGCAACGCCATGGCGCAGCTCAAGGCAGAGCTGCCGCATTTACCGGTTATCGGAGACTGCCGCAACCAGGCCGTTTCCCACTTTTTAACGCATTGGCTGGATACACCCGATCTTCCTTATTCCCCCGAATAATCAGACCATTCCAGCAAGCCAGGCCGGGCATCGCGATGATGCATTAAGCCTGGCTTTTTTTATTGTGCCGCCGTCTTTGCCGCAATTTGCGCCTGCCACGGCGCGATGTCGCCGATATTGGCCGCCACCCACTGGGGATTGTAATAGCTTTCGAGGTAGCGCTCGCCGCTGTCGCAGAGCAGAGTCACAATCGAGCCGGTCCGCCCTTCGGCACGCATGCGTACGGCAAGCTCCAGCACGCCCCACATATTGGTACCGGTTGAGGCTCCGACCTTACGGCCCAGCAGCGTCTCCAGCCACAGGGCGGTTGCGACGCTGGCGGCATCGGGCACGCGCAGCATTTCATCAACCACATCCGGAATAAATGACGGCTCGACGCGCGGGCGGCCGATACCTTCTATTTTGCTGCCGACCGGACTGCGCAGGCCGGCGTCGCGGCTCTGCCAGTAGTCGAGAAACACCGAGTTTTGTGGGTCAACCACCATCAGCTGAGTATCGTAGCCCTGGCTGCGGATATAGCGGCCGATGGTTGCCGAGGTCCCGCCGGTTCCCGCGCTCATCACGATATACGACGGCTGCGGATGCGGCTCATGGGTCATCTGACGGAAGATGCTGTCGGCAATATTATTGTTTCCTCGCCAGTCGGTCGCCCGCTCGGCAAAGGTAAACTGGTCCATATAGTGGCCGTTCAGCTCGCGGGCCAGGGTTTCGGAGGCGGCGTAGATTTCGCAGGCGCTGTCCACGAAATGGCAGCGGCCGCCGTAAAACTCGATCTGTTCGATTTTGCGCTTCGCCGTGCAGGAAGGCATCACGGCAATAAACGGCAGGCCCAGCAGGCGCGCGAAGTAGGCCTCGGACACCGCGGTGGAGCCTGAAGACGACTCGATAATCGTCGTCCCTTCTTTAATCCAGCCGTTGCACAGACCATAAAGGAAGAGCGAGCGCGCCAGACGATGCTTCAGGCTGCCGGTGGGATGGGTACTTTCATCCTTCAGGTAGATCTGGATCCCTGGAAACCCGGGCAGCGCAAGGCGAATAAGGTGCGTGTCGGCGGAGCGCTGATAGTCGGCGTTGATTTCGCTAATGGCGTGTTTTACCCAGGCGCTGTTCATCTTCATTTCCTGTTTGTCATTTTGTGCCCAGCTTAAAGGAAATCGAAGGAAAAATTGTTGCTATTTAGCCTTTGAATTACAATAAAAGGAGTAAAATTTTCTCTATTGGTGACCTATGTTAGATAAAATTGACCGCAAGCTGCTTTCTTTACTGCAGACGGACTGCACCCTCTCTTTGCAGGCGTTGGCTGATGCCGTTAATCTGACCACCACGCCCTGCTGGAAACGGCTGAAGCGGCTGGAAGATGAGGGTATCCTGCGCGAGCGGGTCGCGCTGCTGGATGCCGAAAAGCTCGGTCTTAGCCTGACGGCCTTCGTGCTGATCAAGACCCAGCATCACAGCAGCGACTGGTACTGCCGCTTCGTAAGCGAGGTGACGCAAATGGCGGAAGTTCTCGGCTTCTGGCGCATGGCGGGGGAGTATGATTACCTGCTGCGGGTCCAGGTCGCGGATATGAAGCGCTACGACGATTTTTATAAACGGCTGGTGAACAGCGTTCCGGGGCTCTCCGATGTGACTTCGAGTTTTGCCATGGAACAGATAAAATACACCACGGCCTTACCGATTGATTAACGGCGTTTGCCGCGACGATTTATACACTCAGGATTTAACTGCTTGCGATTATTTGCTCAACTTAGCTGGTACTTCCGCCGGGAGTGGCGCCGTTATCTCGGCGCTATTGCTCTGCTGGTCATTATCGCCGTCCTACAGCTGATCCCGCCTAAGGTGGTGGGAATTGTGGTTGATGGCGTCACCAAAGAACATTACACCGCGGAAAAGGTGTGGATGTGGATTGGCGTGCTGGTACTTATCGCGATAATGGTTTACCTGCTGCGCTACGTCTGGCGCGTGCTGCTGTTTGGTGCCTCCTATCAGCTGGCCGTAGAGCTGCGGGAAGATTTCTATCGCCAGCTGAGCCGCCAGCATCCGGCCTTCTACCTGCGCCATCGCACCGGCGACCTGATCGCCCGCGCCACCAACGACGTTGACCGGGTGGTCTTCGCGGCGGGCGAGGGCGTGCTGACGCTGGTGGACTCGCTGGTGATGGGCTGCGCGGTGCTGATCGTCATGTCGACACAAATCAGCTGGCAGCTCACGCTGCTGGCGCTGCTGCCGATGCCGGTGATGGCGCTGGTGATTAAGCGCAACGGCGATGCGCTGCACGAGCGTTTTCGCGTGGCGCAGGCGGCGTTCTCAAGCCTCAACGACCGAACCCAGGAAAGCCTGACCAGCATCCGCATGATTAAAGCCTTTGGCCTGGAAGACCGGCAGTCGGCGCAGTTCGCGGCCGATGCGGAGGATACCGGTAAGAAAAACATGCGCGTGGCGCGCATCGATGCGCGCTTTGACCCGACGATTTACATCGCTATCGGCACCGCCAACCTGCTGGCGATCGGTGGCGGAAGCTGGATGGTGCTGCAGGGCAGCATGACCCTGGGCCAGCTCACCAGCTTTGTGATGTATCTGGGGCTGATGATTTGGCCGATGCTGGCGCTGGCGTGGATGTTTAATATCGTCGAGCGCGGCAGCGCGGCCTACAGCCGAATTCGCACGATGCTGGAAGAGGCGCCGGCGGTCAAAGACGGTAGCGAAGCGGTGCCGGAAGGGCGCGGAACGCTTAGCGTCGCCGTGCGCGAGTTTATCTATCCTCAGGCCAGCAAAGCGTCGCTGGAGAAGGTCAATTTTGTGCTGCAGCCGGGGCAAATGCTCGGCATCTGCGGGCCAACCGGCTCGGGGAAAAGCACGATTCTGGCGCTGATACAGCGCCACTTCGACGTCACTCTGGGAGATATTCGTTTTCACGATATTCCTCTAACACGGCTACAGCTCGACAGCTGGCGCGGCCGGCTGGCGGTGGTCAATCAAACGCCGTTCCTGTTTTCCGACACCGTGGCAAACAACATCGCGCTTGGCAGGCCCGACGCGACGGCCGAGCAAATTGAGCGGGTGGCGCGCCTTGCCAGCGTTCACGAGGATATCCTGCGCCTGCCTCAGGGCTACGAGACCGAGGTGGGCGAACGCGGCGTGATGCTCTCCGGTGGTCAGAAACAGCGCATCTCCATTGCCCGCGCGCTGCTGCTGGAGGCGGAGATCCTGATTCTTGACGATGCCCTGTCGGCGGTAGATGGCCGCACTGAGCACCAGATACTCTATAACCTGCGGCAGTGGGGAGAGGGGCGGACGGTAATCATCAGCGCCCATCGGCTATCGGCGTTGACGGAAGCCAGCGAAATTCTGGTGATGCAGCATGGCCATATTGCGCAGCGCGGCCGCCATGACGTGCTGGCAGCGCAGCCGGGCTGGTATCGCGATATGTACCGCTATCAGCAGCTGGAGGCGGCGCTGGATGATGCCCCTCATGAACTTGAGGAGGCTGCCGATGCGTAGTTTTACCGAACTCTGGCCGACCTTAAAACGCCTGCTGGCCTACGGCTCGCCGTGGCGCAGGCCGCTGCTGATTGCGGTCGGAATGATGTGGGTTGCGGCGGCTGCCGAAGTCAGCGGCCCGCTGCTGATCAGCTACTTTATCGACAATATGGTGGCGAAGAATTCGCTGCCGCTGAAGCTGATTAGCGGCCTCGCGGTGGCCTATATCGGCCTGCAGATCCTCGCGGCGACGCTGCACTACAACCAGTCGCTGCTGTTTAACCGCGCCGCCGTCGGCGTCGTTCAGCAGCTGCGTAGCGACGTGATGGATGCCGCGCTGCGCCAGCCGCTGAGCGAATTCGATACGCAGCCGGTCGGGCAGCTTATCTCCCGGGTGACTAACGACACCGAGGTGATCCGCGATCTCTACGTTACCGTGGTGGCGACGGTGCTGCGCAGCGCAGCGCTGATTGGCGCCATGCTGGTGGCGATGTTCAGCCTCGACTGGCGCATGGCGCTGGTGGCGCTGGCGATTTTCCCGGCGGTGCTGATCGTCATGATGATCTATCAGCGCTACAGCACGCCTATCGTCCGGCGGGTGCGCGCCTGGCTGGCGGATATCAACGACGGCTTTAATGAAGTGATTAACGGTATGGGCGTCATTCAGCAGTTCCGCCAGCAGGCGCGGTTCGGCGAGCGGATGCGCGAGGCCAGCTATGCCCACTATCTGGCGCGCATGCAAACGCTGCGTCTCGACGGCTTCCTGCTGCGTCCGCTGCTCAGCCTCTTCTCGACGCTGGTGCTGTGCGGGCTGCTGATGCTCTTTGGCTTCAGCGCCTCGGGAACCATTGAGGTTGGGGTGCTGTACGCCTTTATCAGCTATCTCGGTCGGCTGAACGAGCCGCTGATTGAGCTGACTACGCAGCAGTCGATGCTGCAGCAGGCGGTGGTGGCCGGCGAGCGGGTCTTCGAGCTGATGGATCGACCGCGGCAGGCGTGGGGGCAGGACGATGCCCCGCTGCGCAGCGGGGCGGTATCTATTGAGAATCTCTCGTTTGCCTACCGTGGCGATCGGCTGGTGCTGCAGGATATCAATCTGGAGATTCCGTCCCGCAGCTTTGTGGCGCTGGTGGGCCACACCGGCAGCGGTAAAAGTACGCTTGCCAGCCTGATGATGGGTTACTACCCGCTGAGCAAAGGCGAGATCCGTATTGACGGCCGCCCGCTCTCTTCTTTAAGCCACAGCGCATTACGCCAGGGCGTCGCAATGGTGCAGCAGGATCCGGTCGTGCTGGCCGATACCTTCTACGCCAACGTCACTCTCGGCCGCGACATTAGCGAGGCGCAGGTTTGGGACGCGCTGGAAGCCGTGCAGCTGGCCGAGCTGGCGCGCGGCATGGAGGGCGGGCTTTATACCCAACTGGGCGAGCAGGGCAACAACCTCTCGGTGGGCCAGAAGCAGCTGCTGGCGCTGGCCAGGGTGCTGGTCGATACGCCGCAGATACTGATCCTCGACGAGGCGACGGCCAATATTGACTCCGGCACCGAGCAGGCGATCCAGCAGGCGCTGGCAAAGGTTCGTCAGAACACGACGCTGATTGTAATTGCCCATCGCCTGTCGACAATAGTCGAAGCGGATACGATTCTGGTGCTCCATCGCGGCCAGGCGGTTGAGCGCGGCAACCATCAGCAGCTGCTGGCGGAAAAAGGGCGCTACTGGCAGATGTACCAGCTGCAGCTGGCCGGCGAGGAGCTGGCGGCCAGCTCGCAGGAAGAGTCCCTGATTGCCTGATGCACTATAAGCAGGCAGTGATTCTGCGGCGATATAGCGTGGTGCAAAAATGCAACCTCTTACGCACTAAAATGGTGCGTTTTTAGCCGCTCCCGGGCGCTTTCCCCCGCGTTCCCGGGGCGTTTCTCGCTTTTCTCCATCAAAAGGGCCGCTTAGCGGTCCTTTTTCATTTCTGGCATAGCCTTTGCTTTATTCCCTGTGTGTTAGCTGCTGCCATTACGAATTCTGATCGGAGGGGACTTATGAAGCTGGTTACCGTGGTAATCAAACCGTTTAAACTGGAAGACGTTCGCGAAGCGTTATCTTCCATCGGCATTCAGGGCCTGACGGTCACTGAAGTGAAAGGGTTTGGCCGCCAGAAAGGCCATGCTGAGCTGTACCGTGGCGCCGAATACAGCGTTAACTTTTTGCCGAAGGTAAAAATTGACGTGGCGATTGCCGACGATCAGCTGGATGAGGTCGTCGACGTCATCAGTAAAGCGGCATACACCGGGAAAATTGGCGATGGCAAAATTTTTGTCGCCGAGCTGCAGCGCGTTATTCGCATCCGCACCGGCGAAGCCGACGAAGCGGCACTGTAACGTCCAGACCACACAGTGATGGGGATTGAGAAGATGAAAATAGCAACAACAATGAAAACAGGTCTGGGTGCGCTGGCGCTTCTCCCGGGATTGGCCATGGCCGCACCGGCGGTGGCGGATAAAGCCGACAACGCCTTTATGATGATTTGCACCGCGCTGGTGCTGTTTATGACTATTCCGGGCATCGCGCTGTTTTACGGCGGCCTGATTCGCGGCAAAAACGTGCTTTCGATGCTGACTCAGGTGATTGTCACCTTTGCTCTGGTGTGCGTTCTGTGGGTGCTCTACGGCTACACGCTGGCGTTCGGCACCGGCGGCAGCTTCTTCGGCAACTTTGACTGGGTATTATTGAAGAATATTGAGCTGAAAGCGCTGATGGGCTCCTTCTATCAGTACATTCACGTCGCTTTCCAGGGCTCCTTCGCCTGTATTACCGTCGGCCTCATCGTCGGCGCGCTGGCGGAGCGTATTCGCTTCTCCGCGGTGCTGATCTTCGTGGTGGTGTGGATGACGCTCTCCTATGTCCCGATTGCCCATATGGTGTGGGGCGGCGGTCTGCTGGCGACGCACGGCGCGCTGGATTTTGCCGGCGGTACCGTCGTGCATATCAACGCCGCGGTTGCCGGGCTGGTGGGTGCCTACATGATGGGCAAACGCGTGGGCTTTGGCAAAGAGGCGTTCAAACCGCATAACCTGCCGATGGTCTTCACCGGCACCGCAATCCTGTACGTTGGCTGGTTTGGCTTCAACGCCGGTTCTGCGAGCGCGGCGAACGAAATTGCGGCTCTGGCATTTGTGAATACCGTCGTGGCGACCGCCGCTGCGATTCTGGCCTGGACCTTCGGCGAATGGGTGACCCGCGGTAAGCCGTCCCTGCTGGGCGCCTGCTCCGGGGCGATTGCCGGTCTGGTCGGCATTACGCCAGCCTGTGGTTACGTCGGCGTGGGTGGTTCACTGATTGTCGGTCTTGCTGCCGGTCTGGCGGGTCTGTGGGGCGTGACCGTCCTGAAGCGCTGGCTGCGCGTTGACGACCCGTGCGATGTGTTCGGCGTGCACGGCGTCTGTGGGATCGTCGGCTGTATCCTGACCGGTATCTTTGCCGCGACTTCTCTGGGCGGTGTGGGTTACGCAGAAGGCGTCACCATGGGGCATCAGCTGCTGGTGCAGCTGGAAAGTATCGGCATCACCATCGTCTGGTCCGGCATCGTTGCCTGGATTGGCTATAAAGTTGCTGATATGACCGTCGGTCTGCGCGTACCGGAAGAGCAGGAGCGCGAAGGTCTGGACGTCAACAGCCACGGCGAAAACGCCTACAACGCCTGAATCCTTGTGTTATCTCCAGTAGCAGCAAAGCCTCCCTCGGGAGGCTTTTTTATGCCGTTATGCCCTATGCATTGCGGTTGCGCATCACGCCTTCCTGCACCGTTGAGGCGACCAGGATGCCGTCCTGGGTATAGAACTCGCCGCGCACGAATCCTCTGGCGCTGGAGGCTGAGGTGCTCTCAACGCTGTACAGCAGCCACTCATTAACGTTGAACGGACGATGGAACCACATCGAGTGATCGATCGTGGCCACCTGCATTCCGGGCTCAAGGAAGCCCACGCCGTGCGGCTGCAGCGCGACCGGCAGGAAGTTAAAGTCCGAGGCGTAGCCCAGCAGGTATTGATGGATGCGGATGTCCTGCGGGACGGCGCCGTTGGCGCGTATCCATACCTGGCGGGTCGGCTCCGCGGCGTGGCCTTTTAGCGGGTTATGGAACTCAACCGGGCGGATCTCCAGCGGCTTATCGCAGAGGAACTTATCTTTGACCTGTGGCGGCAGCAGGTGCGCCAGCTTACGGGCAATATCGGTCTCTGAAGGCAAAGAGTCCGGCGCCGGGGCCGCCGGCATCGTTTTTTGATGCTCGTAGCCCGGCTCCGGGGCCTGAAAAGAGGCGGTCATATAGAAAATCGGCTTGCCGTTTTGAATCGCGGCCACCCGGCGCGCGCTGAAGCTGTTGCCATCGCGCAGGACTTCGACATCATAAATAATCGGCTTCTGGCTATCGCCGGGGCGCAGGAAGTAGCTGTGGAACGAGTGGATCAGACGCTCGGCAGGCACGGTCTCTTTCGCCGCGTACAGCGCCTGGCCGACGACCTGGCCGCCAAAAACCTGACGCAGCCCCAGATCTTCGCTCTGCCCGCGGAACAGCCCCTCTTCAATTTTTTCCAGATTTAACAATGCCAGCAGATTGGTTAGTGCCTGACTCATATTTACCCTCAATCGGTGATAACCGCTTCTCGCGGCGCGTATTGAGGCAAAGTATAACCTGGAATCGCAAGTGGTCCGATGGGTGTAATAATCTGAATAAGGGGTCGTTTGCAGGAAGAGATCTGAGATCTGTGCCACACTTATGCACGATACAAATGTTCATGCCATGCAGTCGGTAGGACATGCTCCTGTGTATATAGGGATGAAAAGGAGAACAACATGAAATTTGCCTATATGTTAAGTGCTTTAGCCGTTGCCACCGCATTGACCGCCTGTGCCAACAATCATAGCGACAGTGCGAAAAATAACGCGGCTGCCGCCGATCCTTACGGCATCGCGTCACTGACGTCCTCGCAGCAACAGCCTAACGTTTCCGGGACTATCTCTATTCGGCAGAGAGTTGCCCTGCCGCCGGATGCGGTACTGACAGTGACCTTGTCTGATGCTTCACTGGCCGACGCGCCGTCGCGCGTGCTGGCGCAGAAAGCCGTACGTACCGAAGGCCAGCAGCCGCCGTATAACTTTGTTCTGCCGTACAACCAGGCGGATATAAAGCCTAACGCGCGTATCCTGCTGAGCTCGGCCATTACGGTCAATGGTCAGCTGATGTTTATCACCGATACGGTCCAGGCGGTGGTCAACGGTGGCGGCAGTCGTGCCGATCTGCTGCTGGTACCGGTACAGCAAACCGCGGTACCTGTTGCCGGCGATGGCGCAGCGGCGAACACGCCGGCCGTCGCGCAATAAGACCTCACATGCCCCTGTTCAGGGGCATTTTTTTTAATAAATCCATCGATAGTGCTGCAGGTCGATATGCCCGCTGCCGGAGACCTGTACCCCCTCGGCCAGCAGCGCCTGGCGCTGACGCTGCAGGTCCGGGCCCGTCAGTGAAATATCGCCGTGCCGATTGACCACCCGATGCCACGGCAGAGCGGAGCCTTCCGGCAGACGCTTGAGCACGCGGCCCACCTGGCGGGCCGCGCGCGGCGAGCCTGCCAGCAGCGCGACGTCGCCGTAGGTGGCGACGTAGCCTTCCGGTATAGAGGCGATAATCTGCCATACCCGCTGAGGAAATGTGTCTTGAGGATCCATGAGGCGCCCTGTTGCCGGGAAAGGTTCAGGATAAGCGCTGGATAACGGGCTGTACAGCCCTCGGCTTAAGAGGAATGCGCGAGGGTAAATTCCAGCGCCAGGCCGAGGGTCTGCATCCCGTGTATGTTGTCACGCGGAGTCAAAGCCATCAGGCTTTCGAGAAACTTAAGCCGCCGCGACTGAGCGTTAATAATCAGCTTTGCGCGCAGGGCCGGGAGCTTCTGCGAGGTGATGGGGTAAACCACGCGCCCGCACACCGCGATAGGCAGCCTGCGTAACTCGACGCTCTGCAGCACGCCGACGGTGGAGTAGAGCAGCGCAACCGGCGTCACCGCCAGCATCGTGCCGCTGCTGATGGTGATAAAATCCAGCACCAGCTCCGGGCGCAGGTAGTGCAAGCCCTTGAAGGATACGGTCACGCCGTCAATCGCCGGCATCGCCAGAGTTGACGTCAAACGCGGTGATTCGCTCATTGATTCCTCATAACGATAAGGCGTTGATTTAAAAAGAGGGCTTCGATATTAGATGAAGTATGGATGAGCATAACGCATCCTGCCGCGACGGCGCTCGCAATCCCTTGTATTGCCCGGTAAGGATTGTATCGAAATTTAACAGCCCGGCCGGCGGCGGGTTTTCGCCAGCCCGCTGGCGGCTTTGCGCAATAAACCAGCATCCGATCGACGCCGGCTTGCAATTCAGCGCCGCAGTGGGGATAATGCGCCGGCGCGTTGGTTAACAACGCTCTCAATGGGGGCTCTGTTGGTTCTCCCGCAACGCTACTCTGTTTACCAGGTCAGATCCGGAAGGAAGCAGCCAGAGCAGACGACGTGTGTGCCGGGATGTAGCTGGCAGGGCCCCCACCCAATTCTGGGTAAGTACTTGATTGATAACGTCTAAAATACTGAAATCTCTCCCCCATAGCCTTAGTGGTACAAAAACTGTGTATCACCAGCAGGCTGCACGATGTCTCTTATGCTCTCCCGTCATGGGATCTGGTACTACCGGAAAGTTAACGTCTTACCCTGTGGTAAACGCCGTGAGTTTCGTCGTTCGTTATGTACGCGTTCAAAGACTGAAGCGACAAAGCGATCTTTACGCTTTGCAGATCGCCCTTGGCTGATTACTGATACTTCCACAACTACAATCGATTTGATGCAATCCCCCCATTCAGACTTGTCGCTTAGCGAGCTAAAACTTCATGCTGAGCAGTACGTTGAGTTTAAAAGCCGTAAAGTTTGTGAAAGGGAAGTTTCTTCTATCAAACGCTGTATTGATAAGTACTTTAGCTTCACTGATCAGGTGTTTAAGCGTAGTAGAGCTGCTGAATTCATTAGCGGGCTGGATGTCGCGGTTCCTACAAAGAACAAATATGCTAAGAAAATCAGTGGTTTTTCCGATGGCTGAAACACCGTACTGACGATATAGGGGCAAATCCATATGGTACTTGATCGTTCTCAGTGAGTGTTTGTTGGCATAAGGTATAAGGTCACGAAAGTGGCCTTTTTTAATGGCAGTGAAATGATATTTTGAGTGTTTTTTTACTTTTTTTGAAGCCGCTGGAACACCCATTGTACTGTACAAATACTATACATAACCATGCTATTTATGTGACAATAATCATTCAAAAAATAGCGTAAGTACAGAGTGTTATAGCAATACTGCTATTCTGTACCGATCTCTACAAGGACAGGAGAACTCGTAAATGGGGGCGATGGGATTTTATCTGCGGATAGGGGATGCCACGACATGTGGAGGGAAGATTCTTACCGGGGATGAAACGCTAAGCTGGTATGGAGTGGCGGGAGCACGTGAAGGTGACGCAGTATCGTGTGGTAAGCATTCTGGAACGTATAAAATTTTGGGGGGCGCATCTGACACCTGGGATGAGGGACGAAGACTGGCGGGAACGCTGGACAGCGTAAGCTCCTGTCCATGCAGTGCCCGGTTTATACAGTCTATTCATGACTGCTATATCAAGGACGATACTCCAGAAGAACAGGCAGAGAAGGAGCGGTTACTGGCGGTAACAATTCCTGACATAAAGGGTAAAGAGCTGGCTACTAAAGAAAAACGCCTGACAGAAGAACAAAGTCATAACCGGGTTTTTGCCAAATAATGCCTGCGTGGGGCTGGTAATACTGATGCCGGAACAACAGATGAGCCACAAGCCAACATAGGCGAAATGAGTTTTTATCAGTCCGACCCATCGCAGCCAGCCCCTGAACCAGAACAGCATGCACAGGCCACGAAAAAGAAGAAAACTTCACTGTCACCACCAGAGCCACCGAAAAAAAAATCACTGTTCGATAGAGTGACTGGCTTCTTCTTTGGTGAAGCGGAAGCAACGCCACTTCCCCCGCCCCCGGTAGTGATGAGAGGTGGAGCAGAAGCGGGTATGGCGGCATCTGCTGGCGGAGCGACAGCAAAACTAAACCAGGATGCGGCGAAGGCGTTAACGTACCAGATGAAACACCTGTCCGGACCCACTGTCTGGGAAAGCCGGTTTGAGCTGAATTTACCGTTCGTGGCCATGGGTGCCGTGCTTCACTCGATGCTGAAAGGCGAAAAGGGTGATCTGTTAACAGCGGACAAGCTGCTGGCAGTGGCTCAGAGTGGTGGTACAGTGCCGACGCGGGTACGCTATAACTGGGTAGAAAATCCGGAAACCGGACGGCTGAAAGCGGTGGGGTATCACACCAGCCCGGAAAGCGGACGTGACCAAGTAAAAGTCAGACTGATGGAAAAGCGGTTTGATGGAAAATACCGATTCTGGGGCGATGGACCGGGCGGAAAGGTACAGGTCATCTGGACACCAGCCGATGCACCGGGCAGCACAGATGTCAGCGGGTGGCATACGGGCAATGAAGGACAAACGGCTGGGACGGTAACGATACCGGGGCTTGAATATCCCGATATTCAGGGAGTGACTATTACCACAACGCCAGTACCGGAAGAGAAAGATTTTCGGGATTACATTCTGGTGTTTCCGGGGAACGTACATCCGCCGATCTACATCTACCTCAGCAAGCCCCCAGTCGAGTTGTTAGAGGTTGATCTATATGGCAACTTTACAGGTAGACCACGAAATGGCACGCACGCAGATCACATGCCATCGGCAGCAGCAGTGAGAGCATTCTTGCGACGTGAATACCCTGATGCAAAGCCTTCTGAAATTGACCGTATGGCTAAGGATGTTGCCGCAATCATTATTCCTGCCGAAGTTCACCAGAACCTAAGTGCTACCTATGGCGGTAGAAATAATCCTGCACAAATCCAGCAGGATTCAAAAAACTTAAGGGCGGCGTTAGAACGAGATATTGAAACAATACGGCCAGCTCTAAAAGAATGTGGATTAACAGATGGTCAGATTGATGAGGCCAAGGCTAAGTTGCACCAACTGAATCATGAACAAGGGTTATACTGATGACCGTAAATGTTGAAAAATTAATTAATCACTTAGGTAAAACGTATCAGGAAATTTTCGATGCTGGGCTTATTCCTTACAAGACTAAGCCTACAGGCTATCCGGGAGATCCTGACCTTACATTAAGTATGATGAATGAAGGCATTTATCTTGCATTCAACCGCGAAGGAGTAACACTTTATTCCATCGAGCTTTTTTTACAAAACCCCAACAAAGCCAATTACCGCTTCCCCAATGAGTTACCATCGCCGTTAGAACATGAAATGATGCGTTCATGGGTTCATGCTCAATTTGGTTCTCCTGATAAATTCTTGCCACCAAGAAAGCGATTACGTAACGATGTTGGTTACACAGACCTTTTTACTGTTATGGATTTTCACATTCCAATCAGTATGCAGGTTGACTATGATTTGCAGGAACAGGTAAAAGAAGTGGCATTCATCGTAACATCAGAAGTCCGCTGGTAATCTACTGTAAGCGGCCTCATGCAGGCCGTCTTTCCGCCCTCGCTAAAAGTACTGGTCTTTAGCTCACAAAATAACCGAAAGCCAGGCCTCCCGATTTTTGGCAAAAAACCTTAAGTAATCTTTTACTCAGAAAAAAGTACAGTCAGTGTTTTTCTGCACGATTGAAAATCTCGTTCATCTGATCAGGTTCAACTGTAAGTATCCCTGCAAAAAGAACCATTCACTTTTAGAGATCTTCCGACACTCTAAATTTCGAAAAGTACATGTCATGTACCCAACCCTGACGGCACGTTACCTTGCAAGATTTTGTGCTAGACGGTACTATCGAGAGTGGTACAGTACTGTTGTAGTACTACCATGATAACCAATTGATTAACCAACACAATTTAGTACTAATGGCTGATGGCAGGGCCCCCACCTAATTCTGCGCCAGACCGCTGAAAACCTATCTACTCCGTACAAAAACCTCCGTCTGAGCTCGGGCACGCCGGCAGCCACGTATTCCGCTGAGCCACGACTTGTCTATGCGCTGAAAGCGTAATGCCAGCCAAATACTAGCTAAAATGCTTCATTATCAAACTCTCGCAGGTTTCCCATAGCGCAGGTGAGCCTCTTTTTATCGTCGGCCCATAGCGGGTTAATACCTGTTCAAGCGATACGCCGTTTTCTTGCCAGGTTCCTCCATCGGTAAAGATATTCACCAGCAGGGGCTGAAAGCGGTCGAGGGCTTTAGCAAACCGCGCATCTGCGGTTTCCGCCCGCTCAAACTCCTGCCACAAATTATTGAGCTCACCGCATTGCGGCTGCGGCAGCAAACCAAACAGCCGCGTTGCGGCCGCTGACTCCTCCTGATAGAGCTCGCCTGAATAAGCGCGATGAATGGGATGATCGCCAACGTCTATTTCGACAACGTCATGCAGCAGGAGCATTTTTATCACCCGCGAGGGATTAACCGTATCGCTGGCGTATTCGCTCAAGATTAAGGCGTACATCGCCAGATGCCAGGAGTGCTCGGCGGAGTTTTCCCTGCGGCTTTTATCAAGCAACGGTGATTGGCGTATCACCGTTTTAAGTTTGTCGATTTCTCGCAGAAACGTTAACTGTTGTTCCAGGGCCGTCATGGCATTTTCCTTCATTCAGGGAATGTATTGTGAGTATGGGCGCTATTTCTACTGCCTGGCCCATAGGCATGGCTCACGGCGAGGCGTATGTTAATGGCTACCGCCGTGGTTGAGGAAGCGGGCGGGTGACAGAGGGGATCCGCCCGCTGGCGATGGCAGCCCGGAGCTGGCGCCATCGCAGAGGCCTGACGCTTAGCCAATACCGATAAAGAAACCGGCGATAGTGGCGCTCATCAGATTCGATAGGGTCGCGGCGAGCAGGGCCCGCATGCCCAGGCGGGCGATTTCCGAGGTGCGCTCCGGCGCCACGGCGGAGAATGCGCCCACCACCACGCCGATGGAGCCAAAATTGGCGAATCCACACAGGGCGAACGACACAATGGCGATAGTTTTACTATCCAACAGGGCGGGTGCGTGTAGGTAGGGTGAGAAGCTCAGATAGGCAACAAACTCATTCACCACCAGCTTCTGGCCGATCAGGCTGCCTGCCAGCGCAGCGTCGCTCCAGTCAACGCCCATCAGCCACGCCAGCGGCGCCAGCACCACGCCCAGAATAGCCTGCAGGCTTGCATGACCATAGCCAAACCAGCCGCCGACGCCGGCCAGAATCCCATTGATCAGCGCAATGATGCCAACGAACGCCATCACCACCGTTGCCAGTCCGGCGGCGATTTTCAGGCCAATGATGGCGCCGGATGACGCCGCTTCTATAAAGCTGCGCGCGGGGGTCTCATTGAATGAGAGATTATCAAAATCGACCTTCGACTCTTCCGTGGCGGGGCTGAGTAAACGAGCAAACAGAATGCCGCCGGGAATAGCCATCAGTGAGGCGGCCAGCAGGAACTCGATCGGCACGCCGAGCCCCGCGTAGCCCACCATCGTTGAGCCGGCAATCGACGCCATGCCGCTGCAGATTGCGGTAAAGAGTTCATTGCGGTTGAGACGATGAATAAAGGGTTTGACGATCGCCGGAATTTCATTCTGCCCAAGGAATATCGTCGTCACCGCGACAAAAGATTCGATCTTACTAATCTTCAGGGCCTTCTGAAATAATCCGCCTAATATACGAATTAAAAACCCCATGACCCCGATGTAATACAGGATACTCACCAGCGCGGTAATGAATATAATGGCTGGCAAGACGCGAAAGGCAAAAACAAAGCCGGCACCGTCAAATACCTTATCCATTTGCGGTCCGGCGAGGGCGCCAAAGATAAAGGCGCTGCCGGCGTCGCTATAGGATAATACGTGATGAATTCCGTTTGCCGCTTTCTCGGCCAGCCATTTTCCCGGCGGGAGATATAGCATGGCGCCGCCAATAATAATCTGTATTAACAGTGCCGCTCCGGTGGTGCGTAGGCTAATGCTTTTTTTATTAACTGATAGCAGAAATGCAATCGCCAGCAGTACCACCATACCAAGAATGCTTCTTAGTATATCCATAATGATCTCTCTTCATGTCATCTTTGGGATGTTTCATAGCGGTATGGGCGACTGCATTCTGCCCATGGTGGTTTAATTAATGATATTTACGCACGCACTCTTCGACCAGGTCCCAGAACCAGGCGGTATCCAGGGTTATGCCGACTTTGGTATTCGGCGCCTGGCCAAGCACGCCCAGCTCGTCGCAGACCGTGCGGCCATAGCATGGCCCGCTGTTGACGTCGATCTCGACGTACATCTCCTGCACCTTGAAGGCGTCGGGGTTGATGAGATAGGCAACGCAGGTGGCATCGTGCACCGGGCCGCCTTCCAGGCCATAGTTGTCGTGTTGCGTCTTCAGCGTGAAGTTCATCATGTCGCTGAAGAGCTTACCTGCCGGACCGCCGGCATTCTCCATGCGCGCGATAATATCCGGGGTACAAACCGTTTGGTGGGTCAAATCGAGTCCCATCATCACCAGCGGAACGCCAGAGGTAAAGACCACGCGAGCGGCCTCGGGGTCGGCGAAAATATTAAACTCGGCGGAAGGGGTAAAGTTCCCGGTACCATAGGCGCCGCCCATCAGTACGATTTCACGTATTTTGGGAATAATTGCCGGCTGCATCCGCATCGCGACCGCGATATTAGTTAACGGTCCCACCGGGATCAGCGTAATATCTCCTGCGCTTTCCATTAACGTATCAATAATAAAGTTAACCGCGTGCTTTTTTTCGGCCTCGCGAGTGAGCGGGCCGAATACCGGGCCGTCCAGCCCGGTTTCGCCATGAATATTATCGGCGACAATTTGCTTACGCATAATCGGCTGCGGCATCCCGCCATGTACCGGCGCATCAATATTCAGGGTTTGACAAACGTTCAGGCCGTTAGTCAAGGTTTTATCGAGCGTTTGATTTCCCGCCACGATGCTGATGCCCAGTAATTCAATTGCCGGATGTTTTGCGGCGAGCATGATTGCTATTGCGTCATCGTGACCCGGGTCGCAGTCCAGAATTATTTTGCGTGCTGTCATTTTTATTCCTCATCTTTTATTTTGGCTCACCTGAATATTATTTATGAAGAAATAAGCAGGTGAAGTAGGGTTGACGTTTTCACCTTATCAGCGGCAAAATATTGCAGGCATGAGAAATCTCATATAGGCAGGCGACAGATGAAAGAAGTACAGAATGAATCCTTTAAAAATCAATTAATAAAGGAGTCTGGCTATGCCGATAAATTTTCAATGGATGTGATCCGCAACACACATTTACTCCATGCCCAGGCCGGAGACTACATTGTGCGGGAGGGCACGTTACCGACCTTTCTTTTTTATTTGGTGCGCGGTCGGACCAAACTTTACGTCACGTTAGCCAATGGCCGAATATCCCTGGTCGATTTCTTTAGCGCCCCCTGTTTTATAGGGGAAATAGAAGTGTTAGATGAGCAGCATCCCTCTCGGGCGGTGCAGGCTATTGAAGAGTGCTGGTGTCTGGCATTGCCGGTCAAAACCTTACGCAGCGCGCTGCTCAACGATACGTTATTTCTGCGCAACGTCTGCCTCGGGCTGGTTGGCAAGAATCACCGCAATATTGTTACGTCGACGCGTAATCAGGCCTACCCGCTGCTCAATCGCCTGGCGGCTTTTATTTTGCTGACCGAGCACGATGCGCACTACAAAGAAAAGCATACTCAGGTCGCGGAGTATCTTGGCGTAACCTATCGCCACCTGCTGTACGTGATTGCGCAGCTGTGCGCTCAGGGAATATTGCTCAAACTCAATACCGGCTATGCGATTAGTAATAAAAAAGCGCTAACGGCGCTGGCGCGCGAGATGGACCCCAATACGACAGCTGCCGGCAGTGAGTGAGGCTCGCGCCGCGCTAGCCGCCCGGCAGCGGCAAAGAATTTATTTTTTTGCGCAAAGTCGACTCTTCTGCTACCCAGAAAATGAGCTGTCATAATTTTGAAATAATAATGAAATATATCCGTCATACGTTCGTCATAAATAACTGGCAGATTAGCAGTGGGAATTTGTTGCCAGATTACAAGCCGTAAATATATGTCTGGATCAACATGTTAACTTCGTGTATTAATTATGATGAATTTATTGCACGGGAAGCGTGACTATGACCACAGTGGTTTTGAACGTAAAAATTGATGCAGAATTAAAAGAGAAGCTGCGTCACTATGCGGAAGTAAATAACGAAAATCTGGGTACTGCGACGGAGAAACTGCTGCTGCTCGCTTTTCAAATAGCGGATTCAGCGGACGAGGCGGGGGTTTCGGAAGAGGATATTGACAGCCAGCATACCGAAGAGGAAGCGACCCCATTAACCCCTAAAGAAATCAAAGCGTTAAGAAAGATTCTGAAGAAGAGAAAATGAAACAACAACTCTCTACAGCCAGCAGCTACAGCGAAGCCTGCGACATGTTACGTTCAGGGTATGTAAAGCACGTTCGCCTGAACTGGAATATCGGCAGCGATGAGTTCTTTCGCATTGCTTCCGACTGGTGTGAAACCGGGGCAAAAATAAAAAAAGATGACGATGGTTTTATTATCTCGTTAAAAAGTTTTCCCATTCCGCGCCAGCATTAATGAAATGCGGTTGATTTTGTCATTCCGCTGACATATTGCAATGACAAGATGAACTGCAATTTTATAAAAACATCTCATATCCGTCATGGACGATGATTTTTGACGGGCTGAACCCAGCCCGTCGATATTTTATTATATTATTTTCCGCGCCCGCGTATTTTCACTCTGCTGTGCAAGACTATGCCACAGCGGCTGTAGCGTAGTGAAGGCGCTGCGCAGCGCCTCATCCTCCAGCGTAAACGGCAGCCGCAGATAGCGATCGAAAGCCCCTGCGAGGCCAAAGCGCGTCCCGGTCCCGATATGAATACCGCGGCTTTCTGCCCGCGCGGAAAGTATCGTCGCCAGCATCCCCGGTAGTTCAACCCAAAAAGAGAGCCCGCCCTCCGGCGGCGTAAAGTGCCAGTGGGGAAAATATTCAGCCATTAATTTACCGCACATATCCCGGCGGGCGGCCAGCATTGCCCGACGCGGCGGCAGCAGCTGTTTTTCGTTTTCCAGCAGCCAGCAGCAGGCCAGCTGTTCGAGCAGAGGCGATCCGAGGTCAAGGGAGTCGCGGGCCTGGACGAGTGAGGCGATGGTTCGGGACGACGCGCGGATCCAGCCAATGCGCAGCCCGCCCCAGAAGCTCTTGCCGGCGGAGCCGATGGTGATAACCGGCGCCTCGGGATTGAAGGCCGCCAGCGGCGGAGGCGGCGGGGCGTTGTACCATAAATCAACCATTGTCTCATCGACCACCAGCGTTGTGCGCGTATGGGCCGCAATATCAGCCACCCGCTGGCGGGTGGCGCTATCCATGCAGCGGCCGGTGGGATTGTGAAAGTCCGGCATCAGCCAGGCCAGGCGCGGGGCGGTTTGCGCAATGGTTGCCGCCAGGCCGTCGCAGTCCCAGCCCTGGGCGGGCAGCGCCACGCCAACCGGCCGGCAGGAGGCTCCCTGAATCGCGCTGATCGCCATGGGATAGGTTGGGGCATCGACCACCACGCGGTCGCCGGGTCCGGTCATTAAGCGCAGCACCAGCGCCAGGCCGCTAAGCGCGCCGTTAACAATCATCACTTCATCAGCCTGGGTCGCTAAACCGCGCTCGCAGTAGCGGCGCGCTATCGCCTCGCGCAGCGTCGCCAGCCCCTGCTGATCGTAGCCGGTGCTGGTCAGATGCTGAGGCATCGCGCCCAGCGCGTGATGGTAGGCCTGATGGATTTCCGGACCGGCGCTGAGGGCGGCGGTGGCCAGGTTCACCGACGTGGCGCTGGCGGCCTGTTCCACCGTTCCAGCCTGGCGCTGGGGCAGGGCGATGCGCGAGCCGCTGCCCTGGCGGCTGTAAAGATACCCCTCTTCCCGCAGCTGGCCGAGCGCGCTGGCGATGGTCGTGCGGCTAACGCTCAGCGCCGTCGCCAGCTCGCGCTCGCCGGGCAGGCGCGTTTCCAGCGTCAGGCGGCCGTCAAGGATCAGCAGCCTCAGGGCTTCTGCCAGCTGGCGCCAGAGCGGAGTGCGGGAGGCGGACTCCTGCCAGTTTCCCAGCAGGCGCACCAAAGATTGCGTACCAAATCGACGAGAAGCCATAGCGATCCACTTTTATAAAACTGGCCATTAATTATCAATCCATTTTTGCCGATGATGGAGAGGTCCGCAATCATCCAGAGGTAAAAAATGTTACGTCGTCTACTGCAGCTCTATATCGGCCTCGTTCTGTACGGCGTGTCGACCGCGCTCTTTGTGCACGCCAATCTCGGAGCCGACCCGTGGGATGTTTTTCATCTCGGCATGGGTAAACAGTTTGGTCTGGATTTTGGCACGGTCATGATCCTGACCGGCGCGGCGGTCCTGCTGCTGTGGATCCCCCTGCGCCAGACGCCCGGGCTGGGCACCATCAGCAATGTGATCGTGCTGGGCCTGGCGGCAAATGCGACCCTGGCCGTTTTGCCGCCGCTTGAATCGATGGTGGCGCGCAGCCTGCTGCTGGTCGGCGCGGTGGTCCTCAACGCCCTGGCAACCGGTATGTATATTGGCGCCGGCTTCGGCCCCGGGCCGCGCGACGGTCTGATGACCGGACTCCATGCCCGTACCGGCTGGTCGCTGCGCGGGATCCGCACCGCCATCGAAGTATCGGTACTGCTGATTGGCTGGATGGCCGGCGGCACCTTTGGCGTCGGCACCGTGCTGTATGCGCTGACTATCGGGCCGCTTATTCAGCTCTGTTTGCCCTGGTTCCGCCAGCCCGTCGCTGCGCAGCCCGTTGCCGACGGCCGCGAAGCCGCATCCTGATTTTATGCCGTCTTCGGTGATGAGAACTAAACTTAACGCTGCAGATGCGGCCGGGTTCGCCGGCTGCGCTGTTCACTTCGGAGATAATGCTCATGAAGTACGTTGATGGTTTTGTCGTTGCCGTGCCTGCGGAAAATAAGGAGGCATACCGCGAGATGGCAGCGAAGGCCGCGTCACTGTTCAGAAAGTTTGGCGCGCTGCGCGTTGTGGAGTGCTGGGCGGACGACGTGCCGCAAGGCAAGTACACCGACTTTCGGATGGCGGTAAAAGCCGAGGACGATGAAGAGGTGGTATTCAGCTGGATCGAATATCCGTCGAAAGAGGCGAGGGATAGCGCCAACGCAAAACTGATGACGGACCCGCGGATGAAGGCGCTGGGAGAGGGGATGCCCTTTGACGGCCAGCGCATGATCTTTGGCGGCTTTGCGCCGCTTCTCGATGAATAATCTGCCGCAGCGCCATCCCCGCCGGCCCGTCGGTTTCGGGGATGGTGCTAGCCATCGACAGCCGGCGGCGTTCACGTTCCCTTCAGGTTATTTTCCGCCCACAGAATAAATTCCTCTTTCGGCAGCGCTTTGCTGTACAGCCAGCCCTGGGCGTATATCACGCCGTGATCGCGCAGCCAGTCGCGCTGGCGCTCGGTTTCCACGCCTTCCGCAACCGTCGCCAGATCGAGCGCCTTTGCCATCTCGATGATGTGCGGCGTCAGCGGTTTATACTCCAGCGTATCAACAAAGGATTTATCAATTTTCAGGGTATCGACGTCCAGCCGCTGCAGATAGCTCAGGCTGGAGTAGCCGGTGCCGAAATCATCGATGGAGATGCGGTGCCCTGCCTGACGGTAGCTGGCGATCACCGGTAGAGTGGTTTGCGGGTCAACGAAGCCGCGCTCGGTAATCTCCAGAATGATCTGCTGCGCGGCGATATTCCAGTGCTGAAGCTGTTCGCGCAGAAGCATCGGCAGCTTTGGCGAGCGTAAATCATCTACAGACAGATTAATCGAAATATGGACCTCCGGCCGCCGCTGAAGCCAGGGGCCGAGGTCGGCAAAAATGGTTCGGACGATATCTTCGGTTAAGCGGGTCATCAGCCCGGTTTGCTCGGCGAGCGGGATAAAAATATCCGGCGACAGAAAGCCGCCGTCGGGCTGCTTCCAGCGCGCCAGCGCTTCCGCCCCCGCGATTTTGCCACTCTGCAGCGAAACAATCGGCTGATAGTAGACCTCGATGGCGTTGGAGTTCAGGGCATCCAGCATCCCATAGCGCGGCGAGCGCAGTCGACGCAGCAGCCGCAGAATTAAAAATGAGGCCAGCAGGCTGGTAAACAGGCCGATGGGCACCCACAGCAGCAGCAGATGCCGCCATCGCTCCTGCAGCGGCAGGGTCGAAGACCAGGTCGCAATCCCGAGGCCCAGCTCCGGGATGCGGTGAATGCGGAAAACGGTATCGTCGAGGGTCAGCGTTTTGACACTCTGATTTTTTATTTTCTCCCAGATAAGCGGATCGATCTTTTCGCTACTGACGATCGCCTGTTCGCGCCGGGTGCCAAACAGAACGGTGTGGATCTCATCCGGACTCAGCTGGACGACGTCGATAAACGATGCGGGATCTATCATCACCATATGGTTATCGCTGCCCAGGGCCGTCATCCGCCGCTGCATGCCGAGATCGTTGAGGGTTGTCAGCCAGGCGCGGTAGCCGTCGGAGGTGATGCTATCGGGCTCGGGAAATTTGACGGGCGCGCTGCGGTCTTCAAGGGAAGAGCACTGGGGGACTGAATCATGCAGCCACAGCACTTCCTGCACGTAGCGATGGGTATAGGCAATCCGCCGCATCGCCTGTAAATGCTGCGGGCTACACGAGGCGTAGGGAATAGCCTCCGCTTCCTGCAGCGCCTCTTTCGCCTGATCGGCAACCTGCTGCACCCGCGTTAAAACGCGTTTGGAGTAGTTATCCAGTTCGCTATAAAACTGCGTTTTTGCCTGACTCGTCGCCAGCCAGATGCTCAGCCCGGTGGGCAAAATAATGGCGAGAATCAGCACCCCCGTAACCAGACTCACCAGGTGTCGGGTTGTCATGAGAATATCCTTATGTCAGAGGGGGTTCGCTGAGTATACCCGATAGCGTAAAAAGGTCGTGGCGTCGGTGAATTATTATTGGATGTAAAAAATGCCCGAACCGGCAGATACCGCCGGTTCGGGCTAAGATGGACGATCCGCTGCGTTCAAGGCGTTGAGCGCGCGGAGAAAACGAGGGCCGGAATGCCTTTCGCGCTAGCGTTCAGCATCCGGTAACAGCTTAATCGCCGATCGTGACAGCGAGATGTTGCGCATCATGAAGACTAGTGGGCGTCCGGAGCGGCAATATCGGCGCTGATGCGCAGGTTATTTTCATCAAAGACCATGCAGAAGCTATCGTCGAAGGCGACGTCGATTTTCTGCCACGGCCGGAAGTGCACGTCGCCGGGGAGCAGGATTTTGACATTATCGTGACCGTAGCACTGGCCGAACAGATAGGTGTTGTTCCCCAGTCGTTCAACGACTTCACACTGGAAGCCGACGACCGTCCCGCTGCGAACGTCGGTCGACAGATGCTCAGGGCGGATCCCTAACGTGACGCTATCGCCGGGCCGTACCGGGGCGGTGGTGATATTCAGCGTCAGGTGATGATCCTGCGCCATCTTCACGCTGAGCTGGCCCGGCTGCCATGCGGTGACCGTTGCGGGCAGGAAGTTCATCTTCGGCGAGCCGATAAACCCGGCAACGAATTTATTGACCGGGTTGTAGTACAGCGACATCGGCGAGCCCATCTGCTCAACCTTGCCGTAGTTCATCACCACGATCTTATCGGCAAGGGTCATGGCCTCAACCTGATCGTGGGTGACATACACCATCGTAGTTTTGAGCTCATGGTGCAGTTTGGCGATATGCAGGCGCATCTCGACGCGCAGCTCGGCGTCGAGGTTAGAGAGCGGTTCATCGAACATGAACACCCGCGGATTGCGCACGATGGCGCGGCCGATCGCCACGCGCTGGCGCTGGCCGCCGGAGAGCTGTTTGGGCTTGCGGTCCAGCAGATGCGAGAGCTGCAGGGTTTTCGCCACCATTTCAACCTGACGACGGATCTCGTCTTTCGGCACCTTATTGACCTTCAGGCCGTAGCCCATATTTTCCGCGACCGTCATATGCGGATAGAGCGCATAGGACTGGAATACCATCGCCACGCCGCGGTGGGCGGGAACAACGTCATTCATCACCTCATCGCCAATCAGCACCTCACCCTCGCTGACCTCTTCAAGACCGGCAATCATCCGCAGCAGGGTTGACTTTCCGCAGCCGGAAGGCCCAACGAAAACCGCAAATTCACCATCTTCGATATCAAGATTAACCTGATGCAGCGTCACGGTACTGCCAAACCGTTTGGTGACATTCCTCAGTCGTATATTGGACATCAACGTTCCCCGGGGTTAGTAATCGTTATTTGCCGTTGGGATTAGGGTTGCAGCGGGTTTTTGTATTACGTGTAACAACTCGTCTGACCGATGATCAACAGCACTGAAATCATGCTATGACTATAACTTCCAGTATTTTTGTGCCCTACACCGATGTTTCATTTCTGCAATCACGATCACACAACTGGCAGCTTTATATGGTTTTATCCGCCTTCAAAGCGTAGCGTATAACAAATCACGAAAATCGGATTTTAGCGTTATAAATCACCGTAAAGTGCCTGATGTAAACATCGACAAACGTCGAATGGCTTAATAAAAACCAATAAATTGTTATACCTTCACATGAGGTTGATAATGAAAAAGAACACTCTTGCCGCACTTATCCTCACGACGCTGGCTGCCGGACAGCTGGTTAGCCTGCAGGCGCAGGCCGCCGGCCAGCTTAACGTCTGGGAAGACATCAAAAAATCCGACGGCATCAAAGCCGCAGTGAGCGATTTTGAAAAACAGTATGACGTGAAGGTCAGCGTGCAGGAAATGCCCTACGCGCAGCAGCTGGAAAAGCTGCGTCTCGATGGCCCGGCGGGTATTGGCCCTGACGTACTGGTTATCCCCAACGACCAGCTGGGCGGAGCGGTGGTTCAGGGGCTACTGTCGCCGCTGAAGCTGGAGCAGGCGAAACAAGAGGCGTTTACGCCGGCATCGATCGGCGCTTTCCGCCTCGATAATGTGCTCTACGGCGTGCCGAAAGCCGTAGAAACCCTGGTGCTGATCTATAACAAAGACCTGATCGACAAGCCGCTGGATAGCCTGCAGGCGTGGTATGACTTCTCGAAGGCGCAGCGTGCGCAGAACAAATACGGCCTGCTGGCGAAGTTTGACCAGATTTACTACAGCTGGGGGGCGATTGGCCCGATGGGCGGCTATATCTTTGGCAAAAACGCCAACGGCGGCTTTAACCCGCAGGACGTCGGTTTGAATAAACCGGGGGCCGTCGAGGCGGTGACCTTCCTGAAAAAATTCTACAGCGATAACGTCTTCCCGGCGGGGATCCTTGGCGATAACGGCCTGAACGCGATTGACTCGCTGTTTACCGAGAAAAAAGCGGCGGCGGTGATCAACGGCCCGTGGGCCTTCCAGCCGTACGAAGCGGCGGGGATCAACTACGGCGTCGTACCGCTGCCGACGCTGCCGGACGGTAAGCCAATGAGCTCTTTCCTCGGCGTGAAAGGCTACGTGGTGTCGACCTGGAGCAAAGACAAAGCGCTGGCGCAGCAGTTTATTGAGTTTATCAATCAGCCGCAGTACGCCAAGGCCCGCTACGTCGCCACCGGTGAAATCCCGGCGCTGAAGGCGATGATTGACGACCCGTTAATCAAAAATGATGAGAAGGCCAGCGCGGTGGCGGTGCAGTCGGCACGCGCGACGGCGATGCCGGGGATCCCGGAGATGGGCGAGGTTTGGGGGCCGGCTAACGCCGCGCTGGAGCTGAGTCTGACCGGCAAGCAGGCGCCGCAGGCGGCGCTCGATAACGCGGAAAAACAGATCAAAATGCAAATTGAAGCGATGCAGGCCAGCAACCAATAATTGCGATGTTCGCCACTCTGCAGGCGACGCGTAGGTTGGCGACGTTGATTCGCGCTGTAACGCAGCGCGAACGATCCAGGGTATCGCTGTAACAGAACGGGCGGGGAACCTCCCGTTTTCAGAAGGAGTCGTGTGTGATTATCAATCCCAGCGAAAATATTGCCGCAGCGCGCGGCGCGGGACGCCATGCATGGTGCGGCCTGCTGCTGGCTGTGGTGCCGGGTTTTGGCCAGTTTTATCATCGTCAGTGGCTGAAGGGGCTGGTTTTCCTCGTGCTGCTGAGCAGTTTTATGAGCGTTTTTTACGACTTCCTGCATCAGGGGCTGTGGGGACTGTACACCCTCGGTGAAGAGGTGCCGCGAGACAACTCTATTTTCCTGCTGGCAGAGGGGATAATCAGCGTGCTGATCGTCGCTTTCGGCGTGCTGGTTTACTCTCTCTCGCTGCGTGACGCCTGGGTCAACGGCAAAAAGCGCGATGAGGGCGTGGCGCTCAACAGCGTGCGCAAACAGTACCAGATGCTGCTCAAAGACGGCTTCCCGTATCTGATGATTACCCCCGGCTTTATTCTGCTGGTATTTGTCGTGATCTTCCCGATTTTGTTCGGTTTCGCGATTGCGTTTACCAACTACAACCTCTACCACACGCCGCCGGCGAAGCTGGTGGACTGGGTGGGATTAAAGAACTTTATTAATATCTTTACCCTCTCTATCTGGCGCTCGACGTTCTTTGACGTCCTGCAGTGGACGGTGGTCTGGACCCTGCTGGCGACCACCCTGCAGTGTACCGTGGGCGTTCTGCTGGCGATCCTCGTCAACCAGAAAGATCTGCGCTTCAAGCCGATGATCCGCACCATTTTCATCCTGCCGTGGGCGGTGCCGGGCTTCGTCACCATTCTGGTGTTTGCGGGAATGTTTAACGACTCGTTCGGGGTGATTAACAACGCGATCCTCTCCTTCTTTGGCATCAGCCCGAAGGCGTGGCTGACCGACCCGTTCTGGACGAAAACCGCGCTGATTATGATGCAGACCTGGCTGGGCTTCCCGTTCGTATTCGCCATGACCACCGGCGTGCTGCAGGCGATCCCCGACGATCTGTATGAGGCGGCAACGATGGATGGCGCCAGCGCCTGGACCCGTCTGCGGACGATTACGCTGCCGCTGGTGCTCTACTCGATTGCGCCGATCATCATCACCCAGTACACCTTCAACTTTAACAACTTCAACATCATTTACCTGTTCAACAACGGCGGGCCTGCGGTGGCGGGGTCGAACGCCGGCGGGACGGATATCCTGGTGTCGTGGATCTACAAGCTGACGATGTCGTCTTCGCAATATGCCATTGCGGCGACCATCACCATCCTGCTGTCGATTTTTGTTGTCGGCCTGGCGCTGTGGCAGTTCCGCGCCACTAAATCCTTTAAAAATGACGAGATGGCGTAAGGGAAGCAACATGGCTAAATCACCCAGTATTAAACGCGAAAAGTGGATTCGCCTGTCGCTCACCTGGCTGGTTATCGCCGCGGTGTCGGCGATCATTATCTATCCGCTGGTCTGGACGGTTGGGGCGTCGCTGAACGCCGGCAACAGCCTGCTCAGCACCTCGATTATTCCGGAGAATCTCTCCTTCCAGCACTACGCCGATCTGTTCAACGGTAACGTGAACTATCTGACGTGGTACTGGAACTCGATGAAGATCAGCTTCATGACCATGGCGCTGACCCTCATCAGCGTCAGCTTCACCGCCTACGCCTTCTCCCGCTTTCGTTTTAAAGGGCGGCAGAACGGGCTGATGCTGTTTCTGCTGCTGCAGATGATCCCCCAGTTTTCGGCGCTGATTGCGATCTTTGTCCTCTCGCAGCTGCTGGGCCTGATCAACAGCCATCTGGCGCTGGTGCTGATCTACGTTGGCGGCATGATCCCGATGAACAGCTGGCTGATGAAGGGCTACCTCGACGCGATCCCCAAAGATCTGGACGAGTCGGCGCGCATGGACGGCGCCAGCAGCCTGCGGATCTTTTTTGAAATCATCATGCCGTTGTCGAAGCCGATTCTGGCGGTGGTCGCGCTGTTTTCGTTCACCGGTCCGCTGGGGGACTTCATTTTATCGAGCACTATCCTGCGCACGCCGGACAAATACACGCTGCCCATCGGCCTGTATAACCTGGTGGCGCAGAAAATGGGCGCCAGCTATACCACCTATGCGGCGGGCGCGGTGCTGATTGCGGTACCGGTAGCGATTCTCTATCTGGCATTACAAAAATACTTTGTTTCCGGCCTGACCTCTGGCAGTACAAAAGGATAACCCCATGAAAAGATTAACGCCCGCGCTGCTTGCTGTTTGTCTGGCATGCAGTTTTTCCGCCAGTTTGCATGCTGCCGATACGCTGCAAACGCGCTCTTTTAACAATATGCCCGCCGACTTTATCAAAGGCGCGGATATTTCCACCCTGCTGGATGCCGAAAAGCACGGGGCAAAGTTTTATAACCACAGCAACCAGCTGCAGGACCCCATCGCGATCCTCAAGGCCGACGGCGTTAACTACGTGCGCCTGCGGCTGTGGGTTGACCCGAAAGATGCGCAGGGCCAGGCCTACGGCGGCGGCGATAACGATCTGGCGGCAACGCTGGCGCTGGCTAAGCGGGCAAAAGCGCAGGGCATGAAGCTGCTGCTCGACTTCCACTACAGCGATTTCTGGACCGACCCGGGCAAGCAGTTCAAGCCGAAAGCCTGGGAAAAGATGGATTATCCGCAGCTGAAAACCACTATCCACGACTATACCCGCGATACCATCGCCCGCTTTAAGCAGGAGGGCGTGCTGCCGGATATGGTGCAGATTGGCAATGAAATTAACGGCGGTATGCTGTGGCCGGAAGGCAAAAGCTGGGGGCAGGGCGGCGGCGAGTTTGACCGCCTGGCCGGCCTGCTGAACGCCGCCATCGATGGCCTGAAGGAGAATCTGAAGAGCGGCGAGCAGGTCAAAATCATGCTCCATCTGGCTGAAGGCACCAAAAACGATACCTTCCGCTGGTGGTTTGACGAAATCAGCAAGCGCAACGTGCCGTACGACATCATTGGCCTGTCGATGTACACCTACTGGAATGGCCCGATTAGCGCGCTGAAGGCCAATATGGACGATATCAGCAGGCGCTATAACAAAGACGTGATCGTGGTAGAGGCCGCTTACGCCTATACCCTGGAGAATTGCGACAATGCCGAAAATAGTTTCCAGGCCAAAGAGGAAAAAGACGGCGGCTATCCGGCAACGGTGCAGGGACAATATAATTACGTTCACGATTTAATGCAGGCCGTTGCCGATGTTCCCGACCATCGCGGCAAGGGCATATTTTATTGGGAGCCCACGTGGATTGCCGTGCCGGGAAATACCTGGGCCACGCCGGCGGGAATGAAATATATCCATGATGAGTGGAAGCAGGGAAATGCCCGCGAAAACCAGGCGCTGTTTGATTGCCAGGGTAAAGTATTACCGTCGATGAAAGTCTTTAATTAATATCCCCGAGACGTATTGAGCTTCGCAGGCGCCGGCGGCATTTGGCTACCCCGCTATCGGATTAATTGCCCGTCGGCCGATGCTCAAATTATTCAGGGAATATATGAATGTTAAACTTCAGGATGTTTATTATGAAAAAATTTGCGCCTTTGAGCCCGAAGGTTAATGCACTATTGCATGGTGCGGACTACAACCCGGAACAGTGGGAAAACTATCCCGATATTATCGACCAGGATATTGCCATGATGCAGCAGGCAAACTGCAACGTCATGTCGGTGGGTATTTTCAGCTGGGCCAAACTTGAACCTCGGGAAGGCGTATTTGAGTTTGGCTGGCTGGATAGCATTCTGGATAAGCTCTATGCCGCCGGCATTCACGTATTTCTTGCCACTCCGAGCGGGGCGCGTCCGGCCTGGATGTCGCAGGCCTATCCGCAGGTGCTGCGCGTGGGGCGCGACCGCGTGCCGGCGCTGCACGGCGGGCGGCACAACCATTGCATGAGCTCGCCGGTATACCGGGAAAAAATCTTCAAAATAAACAGCCTGCTGGCGGAGCGCTATTCACGGCATCCGGCGGTGCTGGGCTGGCATATCTCCAACGAATACGGCGGCGAGTGCCACTGCGATATCTGCCAGCAGCGCTTCCGCGACTGGCTGAAGGCGCGCTATGAGACGCTGGATAATCTCAACCATGCCTGGTGGAGCACCTTCTGGAGCCACACCTATAGCGACTGGTCACAGATTGAATCTCCGTCCCCGCAGGGTGAGGTCTCCATCCACGGCCTCAACCTCGACTGGCACCGCTTTAACACCGCTCAGGTTAGCGATTTTTGTCGCCATGAAGTTGCTCCGCTGAAAGCGGCAAATCCCGACCTGCCGGTGACCACAAACTTTATGGAATATTTCTACGATTACGACTACTGGCAGCTGGCAAAAACCCTCGATTTCATCTCCTGGGATAGCTACCCGATGTGGCATCGCGACAAGGATGAGACGACGCTGGCCTGCTACACCGCGATGTATCACGACATGATGCGTAGCCTGAAGGGCGGTAAGCCGTTTGTGCTGATGGAGTCGACGCCGAGCGCAACCAACTGGCAGCCGACCAGCAAGCTGAAAAAGCCGGGCATGCACATTCTCTCCTCCATGCAGGCTGTGGCCCACGGCGCGGATTCGGTGCAGTACTTCCAGTGGCGTAAGAGCCGGGGTTCGGTGGAGAAATTCCACGGCGCCATTATCGATCACGTCGGGCACCTTGATACCCGCGTTGGCCGGGAAGTGACCCGGCTGGGTGAGATGCTGAGCCAGCTGCCGGAGGTGGTGGGCTGCCGCATCGATGCCAAAGTGGCGATTATCTTCGATCAGCAAAACCGCTGGGCGTTGGACGATGCCCAGGGGCCGCGCAATATGGGTATGGAGTATGAAAATACCGTTAACGAGCACTACCGGCCGTTCTGGGAGCAGGGCATCGCGGTGGATATCATCGATGCCGATGTCGATTTAAGCCCCTATCGGCTGGTGATTGCGCCGATGCTCTATATGGTTCGCGACGGTTTTGCCGAGCGCGCTGAAGCGTTCGTTGCCGGCGGCGGTCATCTGGTGACCACCTACTGGACTGGGATTGTAAACGAGAGCGATCTTTGCCATCTCGGCGGCTTCCCGGGCCCGCTGCGCAACCTGCTGGGTATTTGGGCGGAGGAGATTGACTGCCTGAATGAGGGCGAACGTAATCTGGTTCAGGGGCTGGCGGGCAATGAGAGCGGCCTGCAGGGCCCTTATCAGGTGCGCCACCTCTGCGAGCTGATCCATGCTGAGGGCGCGCAGCCGCTGGCGACCTATCGGGATGATTTCTACGCCGGGCGGCCGGCGGTGACCGTTAACCGCTTTGGCAAAGGCAAGGCCTGGCACGTGGCGTCGCGCAACGACCTGGCCTTCCAGCGCGATTTCTTCGCCTCGATAAGCAAAGAGCTGGCGCTGCCGCGGGCCGTCGACGCTGATTTCCCGCCGGGCGTCGTAGCAACGGCGCGTACCGACGGTGAAACGACCTTTGTGTTCCTGCAAAACTACAGCGCCCAGCAGCATAGCGTGACGCTCCCGCAGGGCTATCGCGACTGCCTCTCCGGCGCCGCGGCCGATGCGCCTCTGAGCCTGAGCGCCTGGGATTGCCGTATCCTCAGCCGCAAAGCGTAATTCCTCTCTGCCCATGCCTGCTCTCGCGAGCAGGCTTTTTTTTATCTGTTATCATCTGGAGCGTATTATGGTGAGTTTAAAATCCTTCCTGCACTATTTCTCCCAGCCCCGCCCGACGGTTCCGCTAAGCGATGTGGAAAAGCAGCAGGTTCAGTCCCTCATTTCCGCCTTTGGCGGCGAGGAGAATATTGTTAACGTTGACGCCTGTATTACCCGCCTGCGGGTCACGGTAAATAATCTGGCGGTCGTTGACTCTCAGGCTTTGCAGCAGCTGGGGGCGTTGGGCGTTATTATTCTTGGGCAGCAGGTGCATGCTATTTTTGGCAAGCAGTCGGATGCCCTGCGTCAATTATTAGACGGCCATTTTACCGCCCGTCGTTAAATAAAAAAGGGATAACTCAACGGTGAGTTATCCCTGATATACGCCGCATATTTCACGCCGTAGGTGGGCAGCTGCTGTCGTTAAAAAACGCTTTCATGCCTGCCGCCGTCCCGCGACCCGAATTATTCAGGATATTAAAATAGCAATGGCAATACTCATTACCGGAGGGTAATTAACAACCTTACAGCTGGAGATAAAACAATATTACGCGATATTTATTACCACCAGGCTTCTACCTGGACACCAAAGTTCCACGTGTTGCTGGCAGTCTGATCTTCAAACGGCTTGCCGTGTTCTGAATCATTCAGATAGGAGGCAAAAATACGCAGCTCCGGGCGCGACATAAAGTCAGGACCGTCGGCGAGGCCTAGCGCAATGGTGTACTTCTCGCCCGCCTGCTTGTAGTCGGTATTGTTCTTGTAGCTATCTTTCTGGTAGAACCCGCCCACCTCGCCGATCAGCCGTACGTACTCCGTAAACTGATACTGTCCGCGGGCGACGAGGGAAAGCAGCCGCGTTTTATTGGTGTAGTCGGTGATGTCGTCGGCGGAACCCCAGGTCAGAACGTGGTTAATGGAGAACTTCTCGGTAATCGGGATCAGGCCGGTATTGATAACGCGATAGCCGCTGGCGTCGTTGACGTAGTTCCACATGTCGTACCAGCCGCCGCCCTGGGAGACCATATTTTGCGCCAGCCCTTTATTGGCGTACTGCAGCACCAGCTTGTTATAACCGCCCAGCATATCCTGGCTTATCTCACCGGTCAGCATGACGCCGTTTTCAGCATCGTAGAGTCCGCCGTAGCTATCCTGCTTTTTGGTGGTGTTCGGCATGGCGTAGTCGATACCGAATTCGGTCCACGAGCCGGACCACGGCTTCCAGCCGGCGTAGCGCAGATCGAGATAGTTAATATTGACGTTGCTGTCGCCATCGACGCGGTAGTCGACGTCGTTAGCGTCGCCGCGGATCCATGCGAACGAGACCGCGCCCGGGCCCAGGGTGTAGTTTTCGAGCCCGGCACCGGAGCCGGAAATGTTCCAGTATTTGGTATCAATGATGTGCAGATCGTGGCGCTGGTAATAGCGTTTACCGCCCCATATCACCGCGTTCGGGTCGCCCGGGACCAGGCCTTTAATCTGCAGGTTGAGCTGGCGCAGGCCAAACTGCGCGTCGTCGTTAAGCGTGGTTTCGTTATCGTTGGATCCGTCTGACACCATGCTGACCATGCTATCAAGGTAGAAGCTGACGTCGTCCTTTTTATAAACTTCCGAGCCGAGCTCCAGCTCGCCGTAGGTATCGGATTCGTTGCCCAGGCGGCCAATCTTATTCTTTTGCCATTCGGCGAGACTTCCATCACCGGAGACCCCAACCCCGGCGCGCATATAACCATGAAAATCGATACCCGGAACCGTAGCGGTGGCTGCGATTACGGAGGGTGAAATCAGCGCGGCGGTTAACGCAGCAGAAAGAGTGCGCAGCGTAGTGTTCATGTCTATCCTCTTATTGTTTTGTATTACGTTCACATTAACGATGTCATAAAATGCCTAAACGTAAACTCAGGCAAATGAACGATCGCGATAGTGTGACTAACTGCAAATAAAAACGCATATTTTGTTACGGTCGGTGAGTCCATTCACAATTTGATGTATTGTGAGCGTAATACTTTTATTGACAGTTTTTCGCCGGGAAACGTCGCGGGGAGCGTTTTTTCAAATAGCCCCTGTTACAATTCAGGGATAACAACATAAGGAACCGGACCATGAAGTCTAAAAGTGCAACCTTAGAAGATGTCGCTCGCCATGCGGGGGTCTCTTATCAGACGGTGTCCAGGGTACTGAATAAATCTGCCAATGTATCCGAAGCCACGCGTCACAAGGTGGAGAAATCTATTGAGCTGCTGCGCTACGTGCCAAATCGCCTGGCTCAGCAGCTGGTGGGTAAGCAAAGTCGGACCGTCGGCCTGGTGACCATTTCGCTCGCGCTGCACGCGCCTTCGCAGGTGGCGGCGGCGGTGAAACGCTACGCTAACGTTGAAGGGTATCAGGTGCTGATCTCAATGATTGATGAGAGCGTCAACCAAAGTATCCAGGATTCAATCAATGAGCTGAAGTCTCAGCTGGTAGACAAGGTGATCATTAACGTCCCTCTGGATACCGAGCAGGCGCAGAAAATCGCCGCTGATAATGACGACATTGTATGTTTGTTTTTAGACGTTGATCCCTACAGCTCGGTGTTTAACGTTTCGTTTAACCCGGCCGATGGCACCCGTGCGAGCGTGAAATATCTTTATGAGATGGGCCACCGTGAAATTGCGCTGCTGGCCGGCCCGGAAAGCTCCGTATCGGCCAGGCTGAGGCTGAAAAGCTGGCTTGAAACCCTGGAGGGCTATGGCCTGCAGCCGGTAACGGTGATCCGCGGCAACTGGGATGCGCAAAGCGGCTACGCCGGGGCTTTACAGATGCTGCGCGAGACGCCGAAATTTAGCGCGGTGCTGGTCGGCAACGACCAGATGGCGCTGGGGGTACTGAGCGCTTTCCATCAGCATCAGGTGCCGATCCCCGGTGAGAAGTCGGTCATTGGCTATGACGATACCTATGAAAGCTCTTTCTTCTATCCGGCGCTAACCACCGTTTCACTGGATCTCGATTTACAGGGGAAAGAGGCCGTGCGCCGCATTCTGGACAGCGGCGATAGCGAAAAGCTGAACACCTCCTCCATCCTTCCGGCGCGGCTGGTGGTGCGTCACTCCACCGGGCCCAAAATGGAGCAGGGGAAGAACCTGCAGGCCATTGCCGAGCAGCTACGCGCGCTTGCCCATCAGCTGAATTCCTGATAGCCAGCGGACGGGCGTCTCAGCCCGCCGCCTAAATCCCTTTGCTGTTCATGGTTGATCTTTGTTGTCTACCGGCGTAACCTTATTGTTATGTTATAACATATCTGATGGGGTCATCATGAAAGCGAATATTCATCCGCATTACCGCACCGTTGTGTTTCACGACACCAGCGCTAATGAATATTTTAAAGTGGGTTCGACGATAAAAACCGAGCGTGAGATCGATCTGGAAGGGGTGACCTATCCGTACGTGGCGATTGACGTCTCCTCCAAATCGCACCCGTACTACACCGGTAAGCAGAAAACCTTCTCCAGTGAAGGGAGCACAGCTCGTTTCCGCAAGCGTTTCGGCAGCTTTATTGATGCGAAAAGGAGCGAATAATGCAGGTGCTTAATTCTTTACGCAGCGCCAAACAGCGCCATCCGGACTGCCAGATAGTCAAACGCAAAGGGCGGCTGTACGTCATCTGCAAAAGCAACCCCCGCTTTAAGGCCGTGCAGGGGCGGAAAAAAAGGCGCTAGCCTGCCTGAGGGCGAAGGCTCTCAAGGGTACGGATCTGCTGGCCATCGGCGCTGAAATTGTCGCTGGCCAGCCATCTCTGCATAGCGCTATCAATCTGCGGCCACTCCGTATCAATTATCGAAAACCAGTCGGTATCCCGGTTGTGGCCCTTTATCACCAGCGCCTGACGAAAGCGCCCCTCATAGTGAAAACCTAGCCGCCGCGCCGCCCGGCGCGAAGGCTCGTTCAGACTGTTGCATTTCCATTCGTAGCGGCGATAGCCGAGGGTATCAAACGCGTAGCGCATCAGCAGCCAGTGCGCTTCGGTAGCCATTGCCGTTCGGCTAAGCAGTGGCGAAAAATGCACGTGCCCCACCTCGACAACGCCATTCTTTGTATCAATTCTCATCAGCGCCAGTGAGCCGACGGGCAGTTGGGTCTGGCGGTCAATCACCGCAAAATGAAGCGGGTCGCTAAGCTCGGCTACGCTGGCTACCCATGCGCTAAACTCTTTGACGCTGCTATCGGGTTCACGCAGCAGCCAGGTCCAGCTGCGCGTATCCGGGGCCAGCTGATGGGCGGCGAAGAGCGCCTCAGCGTGCTTTCCGGCCAGCGGCTCGAGATAACAGAGGCGTCCTTGCAGGGTCTGCCGCTGCGGAGCGGGACGCGGCTGCCAGTCGGGCAGGGCATCGCCAACGGGTTGACCGAAGTGGTTAAGCTGACTCATTTTGCTTTCCTTGTATGGAGGTATGCGCTGAGACTAAGGCCTTACTGGTTCCATAAAAAGTGCCAGTGAATTATATTTTCATGGTGCCACGAGGAGCCGCAATGAATATCCCTGACGATGCCTTTTTCACTTTACTGGAACATGCCCTGCGCGACAGGGGCGATGAGACGCTGCAGCGGACGCTGTACCACGCGCTGCGTGGTGCTGTTTTGCAGGGGACTCTGGCAGGCGGCAGCCGTCTGCCGGGCTCACGCGCCATCGCCAGCTGGCTCAATTTGTCGCGCAATACGGTTAACGCGGCGCTGGAGCAGCTGGCGATGGAAGGCTATGTGCTGCGCAGCCGGCAGGGGACGCACGTGGCGGCGCTGAGCTCTGCTCAGGAGAGCAAGGTTACGCTACCGGCGAT